>CAUFAM010000056.1 GCA_959022875.1 uncultured Oscillospiraceae bacterium
AGATCGAGGGCGAGGATCTCTACCTCATCGGCACCAGCGAGCACTCCATGATCGGCAAGTTCATTGACCAGAGCATCCCCGAGGCCTCCCTCCCCCAGACTCTCACCTCCTACTCCCCCTGCTTCCGCAAGGAGAAGGGTGCTCACGGCATTGAGGAGCGCGGCGTGTACCGCATCCACCAGTTCGAGAAGCAGGAGATGATCGTGGTCTGCAAGCCTGAGGACTCCATGGACTGGTACGAGAAGATGTGGCGCTACTCTGTGGAGCTCTTCCGCTCCCTGGACATTCCCGTGCGCCAGCTGGAGTGCTGCTCCGGTGACCTGGCCGACCTGAAGGTGAAGTCCTGCGACATCGAGGCCTGGTCTCCCCGCCAGAAGAAGTACTTTGAGGTCTGCTCCTGCTCCAACCTGGGCGACGCTCAAGCCCGCCGCCTGAAGATGCGCGTCAAGGGCGAGAACGGCATGTACCTGCCCCACACCCTGAACAATACCGTGGTGGCTCCTCCCCGCATGCTCATCGCCTTCCTGGAGAACAACCTCCAGGCCGACGGCTCCGTGGTCATTCCCGAGGTTCTGCGTCCCTACATGGGCGGCCTGGAAGTCATGGTGCCCAAGAAGTAATGGTAGGCCTAATCTGGTCGTAAATTACGTTTTGTTATTTGATTCATAAAATATTACAGAAAGTTTTACCCGTCTCCAGCCGTTTGCAGCACCCCGGGACCTATCCAGGGTCATTTTTGCCTGTAAAAACGGCTCCAGAACGGTCAAACCCTGAACCCCTTGCGCCGCAAGGGGTTCAGCGCTCCATAAGAGAATTTTAAGCCCAATGTAAAAAGTGAGGAACAACTATGGCCCAACCCAACCACTCCCCCAAGGAGCCCCAGGAGGAAAAGGGCTACACCCCCGCCTCCCCCGTCAAACGGACCCTGGCGTGGATCGCCCTGGCCTATGTGCTCATCCTTCTGGCTCTGACCACCTACTATTTTTATACCGGCACCACCCTGGGCAATCTGGGCCCGCTGCTCACCGTCCCCGGACTCATTGGCCTTGGCATCCTGTCCCTGGTCAGCTGGCGCTCCACCGGCCGCCCCGGCAAGTGGATGGCCATTCTCGCCGCCGTGGTATGTTGGCTGCTGGCCCTGGCCACCATTCCCATCGGCATTGTGGGACTGCTGTCCAACTTCGGCGTGGTGGGCGTCACCGTCTTAACCTTTTAACGGTCACAGGGAGGAACCATCATGAAAACCATCATCGCAGAGGGTCTGGCCCAGCTGGGCCTGGACTCAATCCCCCAGGCGGCAGACCAGCTGGCCCAATATGGCCAGATGCTTCTGGAAAAAAACCAGGTCATGAACCTGACCGCCATTCGGGAACCGGATCAGGTGGCCCGGCTCCACATGTTAGACTGCGCTGCCCTGGCCAATATGGCGGACTTTGCCGGCAAAACCCTCATTGATGTGGGGACCGGCGCGGGGTTTCCCGGCCTGCCCCTGAAAATTCTGGTTCCCTCTCTGAAGCTCACCCTGCTGGACAGCCTCAACAAGCGGCTGGATTGGCTGGAGGAGGTGGCCGGCACGCTGGGCCTGGAGGATGTCCACACCGTACATGCCCGGGCCGAGGAGCAGGCGCTGGTAAAGGGCTTCCGGGACAGCTTTGATTTTGCTACCGCCCGGGCCGTAGCCGACCTGCGGGTGCTGTGTGAGCTGTGCCTGCCCTATGTCCGTCCTGGCGGGACGTTTCTTGCCATGAAGTCCACCAGCAGTGATCAAGAACTGGCGGACGCCGCCCACGCCATTCAGTTTTTAGGCGGCCGCGTCCGGGATGTGAAGGACTACACCATTCCCGGTACCGACGTAGTGCACCGGGTGGTGGTTATTCAAAAGGTGGCCCCTACTCTGAAGGGCTATCCCCGCAGATGGGCAAAAATACAAAAAGCGCCGCTGTAAATTACGTTTTTTTACCAGAATGCAAATTTTTCCAAAAAGTTTTGGGTGAAACGGTTGACGGCGGACAGATTTGTGGTACACTTAAATTGTGATGTTAGGAGGATTTTCCATGGGAACTGTGGTTACGATTACCTCCGGCAAGGGAGGGACTGGAAAAACCTCTATTACCGGCGGCATTGCCGCTTCCCTGGCCCTGATGGGCCGCAGGGTGCTGTGCATTGACATGGACATCGGCCTTCGCAACCTGGACATTTCTCTGGGCCTCAGCGACCGGGCTTTGATGGACTTTTCCGACGTGGCTCTTGGCCGGTGTCCCCTGGCCCGGGCAGCGGTGGATCACCCCGATTTAAAGGGGCTGTCCCTGCTCACCGCCCCTATGTCCCTACCCTCCAACCTTACCGCGGATCGCCTCCGGGCCTTTCTGGACACAGCCCGCACCATGTACGACTATGTCCTCATCGACTCCCCCGCAGGCCTTGGCGCCGGGTTTCGGCTGGCCATCTGCGGAGCGGACCGGGCCCTGGTCATTGCCACCAATGACGCCTCTTCCCTGCGGGATGCCCAGCGCACCGTGGAAGAGCTGGAGCACATCCGCAAGGTTCACCTCATTATGAACCGCATCCAGGTCAAGCTCCTGCGCCGCATGCGCGCCACCATTGACGATGCCATGAACACCGCCGGGCTTCCCCTTTTGGGCGTGGTCCCGGAGGACCCTCAGGTCATTCTCTGTGCCAACCTTGGCCAGCCGCTGACCTCCCTGGGACGGCGGGGTGCCGCACGGGCCTGCTGGAACATTGCACTGCGGCTGGAAGGCCACCGGGTGCCCATTATGCGGATTCGATAACTTGAACATATACATATAACGCTGTAAGGAGGTATCGCCCCCATGAATATTGCCATTATGTGCCACACCAAAAAGCAGGATCTGATGGTTCAGTTCTGCACCGCCTACTGTGGCATTCTCTCCAAGCACACCGTCTGCGCTACCAACGCCACGGGACGCATGGTGGCGGAAGCTACCGGTCTGCCCGTCAACCTGTTTTTGTCCCATGAGCACGGCGGCATTGAGCAGATTGGCCAGCGTATCATCTATAACGAGATCGACATGGTCCTGTTCTTCAACTCCCCCCAGGATAACGAGATGGACAAGGACATTCTCTATATCACCCGCCTGTGTGACCAGCACTCTGTTCCCGTGGCCACCAATGTGGCCACCGCTGAGCTGCTCATCCACGGCCTGGCCCGGGGTGACCTGGACTGGCGCCTGGGTCTGAACCCCAACCGGGTTCCCTTCGCCCTGTAAGCATAAGGCTTGACATTTTTGCTTTTTTAGGTTAGCATACTAATAATTCACCGTGATGACGGCGTACAAGTATCCGGTACACCCCCCGACAGAGAGGGGCCCCATTAGGTTGAGAGGGCCTCAGGGTGCGGAACCGGGGAAGACGGCGCTACCAGCGGGCCCGGAGACGGGCGCGGTTCCCTTTCCGCACCAAAAGGCAAAAGGAGCGCAGCACCGCGCTTGAAATTGGGTGGCACCACGAAGCGTATGCGCTCTCGTCCCAATCCATGGGATGAGAGCGCCCGTTTTTTCCCACAAAAAAGCAAAATCTGTGGAAGGAGTTTTCTTTATGACGCTGATGCCCGCACTGCGACATAAATTCCATCTTCCCCCAGGGGAAGAATAATTTGAATCAGCCGCCGGTTCGGCGCTGCGGGCCTCTGCCCCGCCAAATCAAAACATCATTCCACAATAGAAAGGATTTTGACTTATGGCTAAAGTACAACCCCGTACCCTCTCCGGTTTTATGGAACTGCTCCCCGGCCGTCAGATTCAGTTTGACCGCATGGCCGCTATCATTCGTGAGTCCTTCTCCCTGTATGGCTTTACTCCCCTGGACACCCCCCTCATCGAGGCCAGCGAGGTTCTCCTGGCCAAGGGCGGCGGCGAGACGGAGAAGCAGATCTACCGCTTTATGAAGGGGGACACCGACCTGTCCCTCCGCTTCGACCTGACGGTGCCCCTGGCCAAGTATGTGGCCCAGAATTACGGTCACCTCACCTTCCCCTTCCGCCGCTTCCAGATCGGCAAGGTCTACCGGGGCGAGCGCGCCCAGCGCGGCCGCTTCCGTGAGTTCTATCAGGCTGACATCGACATCATCGGCGACGGCAAGCTGGACATCTCCAACGACGCCGAAATTCCCGCCATCATCTACCGCACCTTCACTTCCCTGGGCCTGCGCCGCTTCCAGATCCGGGTGAACAACCGGAAGATCCTCAACGGCTTTTACGGCATGCTGGATCTGACCCACAAGTCCGGTGATATTATGCGCACCGTGGACAAGCTGGAGAAGATCGGTGAGAAGAGCGTGCGTGACCTGCTCACCGCCCCGGAAATCGGCCTGAGTGATGAGCAAGCTGCCGAGATCCTGCGCTTTATTGACATCAAGGGCAGCAATGCCCAGGTGCTCGCCGCCCTGGAGCAGTACCGCGGCCGGAACGAGAAGTTTGACGAGGGCCTGGACGAGCTGGGCGCCATGGTGAAGAACCTGGCCGGCTTCGGCGTGCCTGAGGAGAACTTTGCCCTGGACCTGACCATTGCCCGGGGTCTGGACTACTACACCGGCACCGTCTATGAGACCACCATGCTGGATCACCCCGAGATCGGCTCCATCTGCTCCGGCGGCCGATTTGACAACCTGGCCGAGTACTACACCGACAAGCAGCTGCCCGGCGTGGGCATCTCCATCGGCCTGACCCGCCTGTTCTTCGTCCTGGAGGACCAGGGTTACCTCAACGAGGAGATGGTCACCGCCCCCGCCGACGTGCTCATCCTGCCCATGACCGAGGACATGGCTCCCGCCATCTCTCTGGCCACCAGCCTGCGTACCGCCAACATCCGCACCCAGATCTATGGTGAGCAGAAGAAGTTCAAGCAGAAGATGTCTTATGCCGACAAGATCGCCGTCCCCTATGTCATTTTCCTGGGTGAGGACGAGATCAAGGACAGCGCCGCCGCTGTGAAGAACATGCGCACCGGTGAGCAGGTGAAGCTGCCCGTAAACGAGGCCGTGGCCGCCATCCAGGCCGGCCTGGCTGAGCTCAATCAGGGCGCCCCCATCCTGGACAAGGGAGAGTAACTGGTATATAGTTAAGAATTTGATTTCATTTTAAAATATTTCTTTTAATTAATACAAATTGGAGTTGATTTTTGTGGATAATCTTCAGGGTTTCCACCGCAGCCATTACTGCGGGGACCTGCGTGCCGCGGACGCGGGCAAGACCATTTCCGTGTGCGGCTGGGTACAGCGCCAGCGCGACAAGGGCGCACTGATCTTTGTGGATCTCCGGGACCGCACCGGTATCCTCCAGCTGACCTTTGACGACGCCACTGCCCGGGACGTCTTTGAGAAGGCTAAGAGCCTGCGCTCGGAGTATGTGGTGGCCGCCACCGGCAAGCTCAAGGAGCGCGAGGCCAAGACCGACAAGATCGCCACCGGCGACGTGGAGCTCTACGTCACCGAGCTTCGTCTGCTGGCAAAGGCCGACACCCCGCCCTTTGCCATCGAGGAGGACAGCCAGGTCAATGATATGCTCCGGCTGAAGTACCGCTATCTGGATCTGCGCCGCCCGGACATGCAGCACGCCATTGCTACCCGGCACAAGATCACCAAGATCGCCCGGGATTACTTTGACGAGCAGGGCTTCCTGGAGATTGAGACCCCCATCCTCACCAAGTCCACCCCCGAGGGTGCCCGGGACTACCTGGTTCCCTCCCGTGTCCACCCCGGTAAGTTCTATGCCCTGCCCCAGTCCCCCCAGCAGTATAAGCAGCTGCTCATGCTCTCCGGCTTTGACCGCTACTTCCAGATTGCCCGGTGCTTCCGGGACGAGGACCTGCGGGCTGACCGTCAGCCGGAGTTCACCCAGATCGACCTGGAGATGTCCTTTGTCAATGAGGACGACATTATGTCCATCCAGGAGGGCTTCCTGAAGCGGGTCTTCAAGGAGGTGCTGGACGTGGACGTGCAGACTCCCTTCCAGCGCATGCCCTGGCAGGAGGCCATGGACCGCTTTGGCTCCGACAAGCCCGACCTGCGCTTTGGCTTTGAGCTCCGCGACATCAGCGACATCGTGAAGGACTGCGGCTTTGGCGTCTTCTCCGGCCCGGTGGCCGAGGGCGGCTCTGTGCGCCTCATTAACGTCAACGGCCACGCCGCCGACTTTCCCCGGAAGAAGATCGACAAGCTGGTTGACTTTGTCAAGACCTATAAGGCCAAGGGCCTGGCTTGGGCCCGTATGATCGACGGCCAGGTGACCAGCTCCTATCAGAAGTTCCTCACTGAGGAGGAGAACAAGGCCATTCTGGAGCGCGCTGAGGCCAAGGACGGCGACCTCATCCTCATCGTAGGCGACGCCAAGAACACCGTGGTGTGGGCCGCTCTGGGCGCCCTGCGCTGCGAGATTGCCCGGGAGCTGGGGATTCTGGACCCCAAGGACTTCAAGTTCCTGTGGGTCACCGAGTTCCCCATGTTCGAGTACAGCGAGGAGGAGGGCCGCTACGTGGCCATGCACCACCCCTTCACCGCGCCTATGGACGAGGACTTCGACAAGCTGGAGACCGACAAGAAAAACTGTCGGGCCAAGGCCTACGACATCGTGCTCAACGGCACCGAGCTGGGCGGCGGCTCCATCCGGATCTCCGTGCCTGAGACTCAGCAGGCCATGTTCCGTGCCCTGGGCTTCAGCGACGAGGACGCCCAGGAGCGCTTCGGCCACCTGATCAACGCCTTCAAATTCGGCGCGCCCCCCCACGGCGGCCTGGCCTACGGCCTGGACCGTCTGTGCATGCTGATGGCTGGCGCCGAGTCCATCCGCGACGTCATCGCCTTCCCCAAGGTCCAGAATGCTTCCGACCTGATGATGGCCTGCCCCGACTTTGTGGATGACAAGCAGCTGGACGACCTGTCCATCGCCGTTACACGCAAGGAGCAGGACGAACCCCAAGAATGAACCTACTTTTTTCGAGAAAAAAGTAGGCAAAAAAGCTTTGTGCAAAACTTCGTTTTGCCTCTTTGCCCAAACAAACAGGAGGAGAACCGCTAAAATGCGGCTCTCCTCCTGTTTTTTAATGCATATCCCACTCTTTGAGGTGGTTTAAATAGTATTTTATGATCTGCCGGATATA
>CAUFAM010000057.1 GCA_959022875.1 uncultured Oscillospiraceae bacterium
CCGCTACCGCATCCACAAGGCCATGGAGCTGCTGCGGGACTGCCGGCTGAAGGTATATGAGGTGGCCGAACAGGTGGGCTATAAGGACATCACCTATTTTTCCTCCACCTTTAAAAAGCTGGTGGGGGTCAGCCCCTCAGAATATCAGGACACCAGCTTATAAACGGCAAAGGAGACGTACAGCATGATCGAGGCAATTTTATTTGATCTGGACGGGGTGCTGGTCAATACCGACCAGCTCCACTATCAGGCCTGGAAGGAGCTGGCCGACCGGCTTGCCATCTCCTTTACCCGGGAACAGGGCAACCGCTGCCGGGGTATCTCCCGGATGGACAGCCTGGAAATCGTCCTGGAGGGGGCGGACACACCCTACACACAGGAGGAGAAGGAGGCCTTTGCCTGGGAGAAAAACACCCGCTATCAGCAGCTTTTGTCCTCCCTCACCCCCGATGACGTCTTGCCCGGCGCCCATAGCGTCCTGCCTGAGCTCCGGCGCAGAGACTACCGCCTGGCCCTGGCCTCCGCCAGCAAAAACGCGGGACTGATTCTGGAGCGCACGGGCCTGGGCCGGTGGCTGGACGCCGTGGCCGACGGCAACCTTATTTCCCGCTCCAAGCCGGATCCGGAGGTCTTCCTCACCGCCGCCGGACTGCTGGGGGTTGCGCCCGACCGGTGTGCCGCGGTGGACGATGCCTTGGCCGGGGTTCAGGCAGGCCGGGCGGCAGGGATGGTCACCGTGGCCTATGGGGAGGCCGCCCTCCACGGGGTGGGCGATCACAACATTCAATCCCTGGAGCAGCTGCTCCCCCTGTTTCCTTCCCGGGAGGGCTGCGTATGATCCGACTGATTGCCAGCGACATTGACGGCACCCTGCTCCACGGGGACCAGACGGAAATTTCCCCTGTCATCTTTCAGGAGATCCACCGTCTGCGCCAAGCGGGCATCCTCTTCTGCCCCGCCAGCGGGCGGCAGTACAGCAGCCTGCGCCGCCTGTTTGCTCCAGTGGCGGACGAGCTTATTTACCTGTGTGAAAACGGGGCCGTGATCTACGGCCCGGGCAATCCCGGCCCGGTACTGTGCAAAACCCCCATGCCCCGGGGCCGGGCGCTGGAGCTATGTGAGGAAATCATGGCCCAACCCGGGTGCGAAGTGCTCATCTCCGGGGCCGATACCAGCTATCTGTGCCCCAAGAGCCCCGACATTGTGGAGCATATTCGCTATTTTGTTGGGAACAATACGGTTTTACTCTCCGTGCCGGAGGAAATCGAAGAAGATATCCTAAAGGTATCCGCCTACTGCCGGGAAGGGGCCGTGGAGATGGAGCCTGTGTTATCCCCAAAATGGGGCAAGGAATTCCGGTGTGCGGTGGCCGGGGAGAAGTGGCTGGACTTTACCCTGGCCGACAAAGGTACCGGTCTTTCCCAGCTTTGTTCCGCCCTGAACATTTCTCCGGAGGAGACAGCAGCTTTTGGGGATAACTATAACGACCTGCCTATGCTGCACCTGGTGGGTTTTCCCTATCTCATGGAAAATGCTGCCGAAGAATTGCGCCAACAGTTTCCCCAGCGCTGCCGGAGCGTGGAGGACATTCTGGCCACGATCCCGGCCGGGACTGAGCATTGACATTTGTTTCCTGGAACGATACAATCCAAGTATAGAAGCGGCGATGATAGCCGGGCACACGCCCGAGAAAAGAAAACGGAGAACGATATGAGAAACGATCTGCTGGTTCGGCTGGAACAGTTTAAGAAGCTCTATTCCGTGGACGAGACAGTCCAGGGACGCATTTCCACGCCTCCTGTGCAGTTTATCGGAGAAGAAATTCTTGAGCTGACCGTGGCGGCACTGCTGGAGGGGGAAAATATCCTCCTGTGCGGCGGAAAGGCCACGGGAAAGAACATTTTGGCAGAAAATCTTGCCTGGCTCTTCGGGCGGCCCATTTACAACATCTCCTTCCACGTAAACACCGACAGCAGCACCCTCATCGGCACCGACACCTTTGTGGGCGGCGAGGTGCGCCTGCGCAACGGCCCTGTGGCCGAAGCGGCTGTCTACGGAGGATTTTGTATTCTGGACGAGATTAATATGGCCAAAAATGACGCGGTGGCCGTCATGCACTCCGTGCTGGACTACCGCCGTCTGATTGACGTGCCCGGCTATTCCTGCATCCCCATGCACCCCGCCACCCGCTTCATCGCAACCATGAACTACGGCTACGCCGGTACCCGGGAGCTCAACGAAGCCCTGGTGTCCCGCTTTACCGTCATCCGTATGCCCACCCTGGGTGCCGACGAGCTCCATCAGCTGCTGCGTGCTGACGTCCCCGGTTCTAGCGAGGAAAATATCCACAACTGCGTGGGATTGTTTATGGATCTGGACGCCAAGGCCGTTAACGGAGAAATTTCCACCCACCCGGTGGATCTGCGGGGCATGATTGCCGCCCTGCGTCTCATGGACCAGGGCATGAAGCCCAAGGACGCCATCACCATCTGCATTACCAACAAGTGCTTTGACGAATACGAGTATCAGCTGGTTCAGGACGTTGTGATGACAAGATTTGTCTAATCAGGAGAGTACTGTGAGTATTGATAGAGAGGAAAGCCTGTTTTTAACCGTTTCCGGCAACCACCAGGAACGGGACTATCCGGAATATATCCTCATGATGAGCGACCCCTACCGGAAGGCAGGGGGCATCATCCAGGTGTATGAAGGAATTATTCTGGGAGGCGCAGATCAGCTGTTTGGGCTGGAGGAGCTGAACCTGTGGCTAAGGCGGCACCGGTATGCAGATTTCAACATGCACGCCCTGCTCCCCATGGCCCGTCTGTGCCTGGAGTACGCCGTACGCATGCGTCTGTCCCAGGAGCGCCCCGGGATTCCCTCCATCGGCGAGCAGGCCGCCCGGGAGCTGCTGGAGCACGACCCGCTGCGCCTGCGCAATTCCTCCCGGGGCTGGCTGAGCATCTACTGGCTGACCCAGCAGTTCCCCCAGGCCGCCACGGCGGAGAGCCGCAAGGTCCTGGAGCAGTTCCAGGGCTTTGAAGAGCAGCTTGCGCTTTTCACCCAACTGGCCCAGGCCAGCGCCCATTGCATGGACGCCAAGGCCCTGGTTAACCAGGCGGTGCTCCTATATAAAAAGGTCTACACCAGATACTTTGCCCCCGACCACAGCCACGACGACCTCTCCCAATTTGAAGTCTCCGATGACGATCTGTGGGAGGGAAAGTACGAGGGGGCGGAGGAAGCCGACCCCACCCAACCCGACGACCCCGAGATGGAGCTAAGCTATGACAAGGCCAAGGATCTGTCGGCCGACGAGGTGATTTTGTCCGAGGAGGCCCTTGCCGCAGTGCCGGACTACATTGCCAAGAACTTTGGCCCCAGCTTTCAGACGAAAAAGGTGGCCAAGGAGGTGGCGGATGCGGTCTGCGTGGGCATTCACGAGGAACGCAAGCTACTCTTTACCGACGGCCTGCCTGAAAGCGCCTACGAGGGCCACTCCACCGCGGCGGAGGTACTGCGCGCCTGCCGGGATGCCAACCTTAATATGCTCAAGGAAAATCAGGACTCCGCCCGCCAGGGCATCCGCAGCATCGAGCAGGCCTTCCGCAACGCTCTCAATCTGCGAAACGACCCGGAAATCTACCCCTCCGACCGGGGCGTGCTGGTCAACAGCACCCTGTGGAAGGTAGGCCGGTGTGAGCACCCCCAGCTGTTCCACAAAATCTTCCGCCAGGATCAGTCCACCGTGGTGGTGGAGCTGCTCATCGACGCCAGCGGCTCCCAGGCGGTGCGCCAGCCCATGGTGGCCCTTCAGAGCTATCTGTTCAGCGCCGCTCTGAGCCGGATTCACATCCCCCACCGGGTGATGAGCTACTGCACCTACGGCGACCACACCATTTTAAGGCGCTTCCGGGATTATGACGATAAGCCGGAGACAGACCTGAAAATTCTGGAGTACCGGGCCACCTCCAACAACCGGGACGGACTGGCTTTGGCCGCATCGGGCATTGACCTGCTGAAGCGGCGGGAGGACCACAAAATTGTTATCGTCTTTAGCGACGGCCTGCCCAACGACATGGTCAGCGGCCGGAAGCGCTCCGGCAAGCCGGAAAAATATATCGGCGAGGCAGCCATTCGGGACACCTGCGCCCAGGTGCGAAGGCTGCGCCGGGAGGGCGTGCACGTCATCGGCATCTTCTTGGGCGATGACAACGAGCTGGAAAACGAGCGGATGATCTACGGCTCCTCCTTCCTGCGCATCCGCCGGGCGGAGGATTTCGGCGGCTCCGCCGGAAAACGGCTGAGCGAAACCCTGCTGCTGTTGTAAGGGCCGCCTGATTCCTCAGCTTTTCCACAACATCGCCTGATTTTCCGGAGAAATTGACAGCACAAACGGATTCCGGCGCCTTCTGTAAGGAAGGCGCCGGAATTTTTTCAACATTTTTTACTTAATTGTGGAAGGTTTCCCCTTATGTCCGGGAAACCACCTTCTCCGCTCTCAGATAAACGGAGGGGCAGCTGGAATAGGTGGCAAGGCTGACCACAACCAGGGCAGCGGCGCAGGCCAAGGTGCCGGGCACTGCGGAGCCAAGGCCGAAGGGCTCTCCCGCCAGCTTCCAGCCCACACAGACCACAAATCCCGCCAGCATTCCGGCAATGACCCCCGGGCTGGTGGCCTTTTTCCAGAACAGGGCCGCAAAGCAGGGCAGTCCGGCGGCTGCGGCGTAAAAACTCCAGGCAAACATCAGAATGTTATAGGCATTTTGGATGTACAGGGCGATGACCAGCGCCCCCAGGGGAAGGACGATGGAGAAGGCCCGGGAGAGGAGGATTTCGGTCCGCTCCTTCATGTCAGGCCGAATGGTTTTGCCAATGTCGTGGACGCAGGTCTGCACCGACACCAGCAGATAACTGTCCGCCGTGGACATGATAACCGACAGTACGCCGGCCAGGGCCAGACCCGTCAGGCCCACGGGCAGAATCTTAATGGCCAGGGCGGGCACCACAGCATCCGTGGAGCCATACTGGGCCAGCACATCATCACCGATGATCTGCCGGGCCACCACGCCCATAAAGTACACCAGCAGGATGGTCACACCGTAGACGGCGGTACCCAGGAACATGCCCCGCTTGGCCGCCTTCCGGTCCCGGGCGGCAAAGGCCCGCTGCCACATTTCCGCTCCCGCCATGGTAAAGACCAGGTAGGTGACAATGTCACCCAAAATGCTGCCATCCACATAGGGGGTGGCCAGTGCCGGGTCCAGATTGGCGGTAAAATTAGAAAATCCCCCCACATACATGAGGGCCGAGACGGGGATCAAAATATAGACGAAGATGATCAGCATGTAAAATTGCAGTACATCCGTATAGACCACGCCAAACAGGCCCGAGGTCGCGGTGTAGACCATAAACACCACGCAGGCAATCAGCGCCCCCATCTCATAAGAGAGGCCAATTTCCCCGCCCAGCATCTTGATGATAGTGGCCGTGGCCGTCACCTGGGAGGCCACCGTCCCCATCATGGCAAAGGCAATGAGGGCGGACAAAATCAGTTTGGAGTGCTTCCCAAACCGCATTTGAAACAGCTCGGGAATGGAGGTGAGGTTATAGGTCATGCCAATGTCGGAGATTTTGCCCGCCAGGCCGGAGAAAATAAACATGCCCAGCAGGTAGGGAACGGCAGTGAGAATGGCCTTGAACCCGTCGGAGTAGGCCACTCCCGCCCGGCCCATCAGTCCGCTTCCGCCAATGATGGTGGCACAGACTGTGGCCATCAGCACGAAGGGGCCGAAGGAACGGCCGGCCACATAGTAATCCCCGGTGTTTTTGATCCGTTTGACCGAATACACACCTACCAGAACCATCAGCAGCAAATAGGCACCAATGATAACCAGATCCCAAATGCTCAACAGACTATGATCCATAAAAACGCCTCCCTTTATCTCATTATCGCGTTAACGCATTTATTATAATGGATAAAGGGATCTGCTGTCAAATTGTCCGTCTCCGGAAGACAGCGTTACGCTGGAATCCATACGGTAAACACCGCCCCAAACACCAGGGCAGGCAGCATATTGGCCACCCGGAATTTAGGTCCAAAGCACAGGTTGACCCCTACGCAGAAGATGAGCATATTGCCCAGGAAGGAGAGGTTTGCAATGATGGCAGGGCTGAATACCGGAGACAGCAGGCCCGCGCACAGGGTAACGCTCCCCTGGAGCACTCCCACAGGCAGGGCAGAAAAAATGGCTCCTTTGCCATAGGTGGAGGCAAAAATCATCACGATCAGAAAGTCCAGAATGGACTTGGTATAGAGGGTAGACGGATCTGCCGACAGTCCGTCCTGAATGGAACCCACAATGGCCATAGCCCCAATGCATACCACCAGGGAGGCTGTGACAAAGCCCTGGACAAACTGGTTGTCGCCCCCTCTGCGGTCGGCCCGGGCCTTCAGCCAAATTCCCAGCCGCTCCATCCGCCCATCCAGATCCATCCACTCTCCCACGCCGGTACCCAGGGCTAGGGCCAGGATCATAAACAGCGTGTCTCTGGTGGCAAAGGTGGCGAGGGAACCCTGGGAAATCTCCAACATCCCACACAGGGCGCTGCCCGCCCCAATAAACAGGGTGGCAAGGCCCAGAGAACGGATGATCCCCTCCTGATAGCGCTCCTTCAGACCTCCTTTTGCCAAAAGTCCAATGAGTCCGCCCACAACAATGGCCAGTACATTGACCACCGTACCGGTACCGATCATAAAAACACCCCTGAATCATTCACATTACAGGAAAAAGTATAGCAGATTCCAGGGGGATGTCAAATATGAGGAAAGCGCCCGGGACTATGTTTGTCCCGGGCGCCGGAGGAACGGAATCAGGCCAACCCCAGAAGGAGGTAGGCCACCGTACCTACCACACCGGAGCCAAAAATCACGGAGATGGCACTGAGATGAAACTTACGCAGCAGGAAGATGGCTCCCACAAAAATCGCTGCCTCAATCCAGCGGAAGTTGGAGGGAACGATCCCCGCCATATCAGACTGGAACACTCCCAGCAGCAGGATAGACAGCCCGGCGGAGGCGATGAGGGCCACCACCGCAGGACGCAGGGCAGACAGGACGGTCTGTACC
>CAUFAM010000058.1 GCA_959022875.1 uncultured Oscillospiraceae bacterium
GTACCGCATAATAATACCCCCTCTACTGGGTGTCCAGTAAAGGGGGTACATATCACAAAAGGCCGTCCTCCGTTTTGAGCTTGATTTCAGTGCAGCAGCGCCCGGTAGGCGTCGGCGCTCCCCACCCGCCCCACAGCGGAGAGGGAGGCGTTTTCAAAACGGAACAGCTCTCCGGCCAGGGCCTGCACGTCCGCCCGCGTCACCGCGTCGTAGGCAGCGATGATGGCGTCCTCGTCCAGCACCTCGCCCTGGAGCAGCTCGCCCCGGCCCAAGCTGCTCATGTGGGACTGGGTGGACTCCAGCCCCATGAGCACGTTGGCCTTGGACTGCTCCCGGGCCCGGTCGAGCTCGGCCTGGGTGACGCCGTGCTCGGTCAGCTCCCGGACCACGGCCAAAATGGTGTCCAGCGCCTGTCCCTCGGTCTCCCGCCCCAGGGCGGTGTAGACGCCGAAGTAGCCGGTATCGTCATGGCAGGTGCCGTAGGAGTAGATGGAGTAGCAAAGCCCCTTCTGCTCCCGCACCTGCTGGAACAGGCGGGAGGACATGCCGCCCCCCAGGATGGAGGACAGGAGCTGGAGCTGGAACCGCCGGGGGTCGGCGAAGGACAGGCCGGGGAAAGCCAGGGTCAGGTGGTTCTGCTCGATGGCCTTCTTCTTCACCACCACCCCGGGCACATAGGCGGCGGCCCTCGCAGCGGTGTGGGGCCGCGCCTCCAGGCCGGCAAAGCGCCCGGCCAGCTCCGCGGCGTCGGCGTCGGTAAAGCTGCCCGCCAGGGCCACCACGATGCGGTCGGGCCGGTAGTGGGCGCGCTGGTACGCCCGCAGCCACGCCCCGTCCATCTTGTCCAGGGTGGCCTTTCGTCCCAGGATGGGCCGGGCCAGGGGGGAGCCCTTGAATACCGCCCCGGCCAGCCGCTCGGCGCAGAGATCCTCCGGGTTGTCCTCGTACATGCCGATCTCCTCCAGGATCACCCCCCGCTCGGTCTCCACGTCGGCGTCGTCGAACCGGGAGTGGAAGAACATGTCGCACAGGATGTCCGCCGCCCGGGCCAGGTGGGTGTCCAGCACCCGGGCATAGAAGCAGGTGCACTCCTTGGTGGTGAAGGCGTTGATCTGGCCGCCCACGGCGTCCATCTCCTCCGCCAACTGGGCGGCGGTGCGGCTCCGGGTTCCCTTGAAGAGCATGTGCTCGATGAAATGGGCCGCCCCGTTCTCCCCCGCGCTCTCATGGCGGGAGCCGGTCCCCACCCAGATGCCCAGGGAAACCGAGCGCACCCCCGGCACATGCTCCGTCAGGATACGCACCCCGTTGGGGAGCGTCTTTTTTTCATACATCAAACCATTGTAACCTCGCACTTCTCTATATTTTCGCGCTTAGTATGGACAAATACCGTGCCGTTTACGCCCCGCGCAGGGCAATCAGGAGCAGTACCACCGCCGTGATGGCCAGGATCAGCGCCAGGTAGCCCACCACCTTCTTTTTCATGGCCGCGCTCTCCTTTCCTGTTCTCGTTTGGGTTACAACACTATATCACATTCCGTCCCACTTGTCAGCCGGAAAATCCGCGGGAAAAACAGCAGGCCGGGCGGGGGCTCTCCTCCGTCCGGCCTGTATGCAGAATGTCCTCCCGCCGGGCTGGACTGCCCGGCTTCAGCACCAGGCAGCCAGCAGCTCCTTCAGCTCCTCCTGCGTGCGGATACAGGCATCCCAAAGGCCCTCATCATCCGCTGGGTATGGAGAAACCCGCAGGGTGCGCGCTCCGGCCCGCAGGCCGGCGTACAGGTCGCCGTATCCCTGGTCCCCCACAAACAGCATCGCGTCAGATGGTATCCCCCAGCGGGCGCTCCACCCTTCCATACGTTTCGGAGTGGCGTGGGGCTTCTCCGCGTCAAAAATCTGCTCGTCAAAGCACCCCAGCAGCCCCAGCCGGGCCAGAAGCGCCTCTCCTCCCTCCCGCCTGGAATTTGAGCACAGCACAAGCCGGATGCCGCGGTCCCGCAGGCGGAGAAGCCGCCCGGCCAGCACCGGATCCGGTTGGGGGCCCACCCCGTCGGTCAGCAGATCCCGCCGGGCCAACTGGAACCGCTCCCAGAACGCCTCACCGTCCCAGCCGATACGCCGGGCCAGGTACATGGCCAGGCTCCAGCCGTCGGAGATATAGGACCAGCATCTCCGGTCCAGCCAGGGCGAGGGGTCCGGACGCAGGAGTGCAGCCTCGGTGGGCACAGCCAGCAGCGCGGCGGCCGGGCCAGGACACACCCCCCATTCCTTGGGGGCAAACCGGCCGCAGCGGAAGGCCGGATTGCCTCCCGCCAGCACCCGGCTCATCTCCGCCTTTACAGACCCGATCTCCTTCTCCCATGGAGTACCGGCAAAGTAGTAGTCGATCATTCGCAGGTAGATACGGTCGTCGTGGTAGAGCGTGCCGTCCAGATCAAAACAGACAAGCCCCGGGGCAGCCTGTAACCCTCTTCCCATCAGGGCCGCACCAGGGCATCCACCGGATGCCCGTCCATTCCTATGGGTTCCAGCCCCAGCAGACGGAGGATGGTGGGCGCGTGGTCAATGAGCCTCCCGCCGTGGATTATCCTGCCGGATACAGCATTGGGCCCGGCAACGATGAAGGGGGGCTTGTCCCCCTTCCAGGGCAGGTGGCCGTGGGTGGAGACCGATGGCTTATATTCCTTTATGTCGTTGACACTGGTGATAAGTTGCTCCCCATCCAGGGCCCTTCCAAAGCACACCCGGTCGCCGGCTTCAATGACAAAGTCAAAATCGCCGGTCAGGTGCATCTGCGCGGCCTCCTCTTTGGTAAAGATCCGCTCCAGGTATTTGGGGTACTTCTTCTGTTGCTCCAGCAGGACGCAATACACCATTTCCCGGTCCACCTCCGGCCGGAGATAGATGTGTGCGCTGAGCGAACAGTTGGCGGCATAAACCTGATAGTCTGCCAGGGAACCGTCCTCCGCGGTCTGGAGCCAGCCCAGCCGGTGGAACAGGGCGTTCAGATGGAACATCTCGTCGCAGTAGAGCTGACCGTGGTCGCCCAGCAGCACAATATTTGTGTTCTCCACGCCGCCGGTCTCCTCCAGCGCATCCAGCACAAGCCCCATCTGTCCGTCAATAAAGCGGAAGGCGTGCTCCAGATCTCCGTGCACGCCCAGGCGGTGGCGCTGGTGGTCAACGTAGGACAGGTGGAGCAGCATCAGGTCGGGGCGGTGGGCCCGGATGATGTCGGCGGCGCACTTGGCGGCGAACTCGTCCATCTGTGGCGTCTTCATCCAGCGGAGCATGTGCTTATTGGCCTCAAAAATCTCCTCCACCGCAGGGCTGTTGGCCCTGGTAAACCACGGTGTCGGGTCATCCTCCTCCTGCGGGGCCCAGATCTCGCCAATATTGTACTCCGCTCCTGAGGCGCACATGACGGGCCAGGTGACGGTAGAGGCAGTCAGCCCCGCCTGTCTTGCAAAATCCACCACGGTAGGCACCTGAATGGCCTCCCGCCACCAATACCAGTCCATCCGTCCCTTTGCAAAAAAATCTGGAATCTCATTATTGTTGATGCCAGTCCGGTCCGGCCAGCAGCCGGTGGCGATGGTGGCATGGCAGGGATAGGTTAAGGTGGGATAGATACATTCGATATCCGTAATCCAGGAGGCATGCTCCATCACGCGCCCCAGGTTGGGAAGCTGCTTCAGCACGGGGATATCCGCTGTGATCAGCGCATCAATGGAGACCACTAGGGTGCGATTTGTCATGGGGTCCTTCCTTTCTTAAGTACGGTCCTGTTGGGCCTCTTCCTCTTTCATCAGCGCAACGAGCTCCCGCTCCCAGCGCTCGGTCTCCTCCAGCTCCTCCGCCGTAGCCCGGACCCCCGGCCGGACACAGGCGGCCTCGGCCAGGAAGTGGTCGATGTTCCGCCCCCGCTCCTGGCCGGTCAGCGTGTGCATGTCATACACATAATCAGGCAGGGGAAAGGGGTCTCCCCGCCGTATGCGCCGCTTAACCACACTGGCAAGCACGCTGGAGCCCCGCTCCTTCCGGCAGGCGCACAGATAGCGCACCGCGTGGACGAAGAGCAGTTGATAATCGGAGCTGTCCCGGGAGAGCTCCCGGCTGCTGCGGTGAAGGGCGTCCACCACCACTGGGGCCATGGGCTCCCCCAGGCCCACGTCCTCGGCACTGATCACCAGCAGCCGTCTCCACAGGTAGGCGGTCAGCTCCTCCCCGGTCAGGTAGAGCTCATAGGCAGCCCGCACCGCCAGCTCCGTCTCCCCCCGGCGAATAAATTTCTGGAGGGCGGATATGACCTCGTCCCCCGGGTGTCCGCTGGGAGTTACGATGTCATGGTAAAAAATTGGTATCATGTCAGGTTTCCTTTCTGCGCGCCCGGGCCGGGACACGGGACCGCGGCAGGGCGGAGGCGGACGCCCCGCCTCCGCCCTGCCCAAGTCCGCTTCAGTTGGCGCCGACGGTCTGCTTCAGGTTGGCCAGGGCCAGCTCCGGCTCCATGCCGTTGTCGGCCACCTCCTGCATCATGGTCTTGACGGCGCTGTTGACGGCGCTGGAGGTGGTGGTAGCATTGGTAAACACGGGCTCATAGAAATAGCGGTCACTCTGCTCTACACCGGCCCGCATGTACTCGTGGCCGTCGGCCACATAGGCCTCATAGGCCGGATCCTCCGCCACGGACTGGCGGATGGGCAGATAGCCGGTGTTTCCGGCAGCTACCGCCAGGTTGGCGTCATGGGAGGTCATAAACTTGATAAATTCATAGGCGGCATACATTCTGTCCTGATTTCCGTCCTGATTCAAGGCGATAATGACATGGCCGGCGGACAGGTTGGCGGCGGTATCCTCGCTCACCTGAGGAACAGGGGCGGTTCCCCAGTCCAGCTCGGGATTTTTGTCTGGGATATAGCTGGCCTCCACGCTGTCGCCGATATACATGGGGATCATCTCATTGGCAAAGGGCCCGGAGAAGAACTGATCCTCCCCCGCAGTACGCCAGATACCCTCATTCACGTTATCCTGCCACATCTGAAGCACCTTCAGGGTAATGTCGCTGTCCTCGGTGGCAAAGTACAGATTGCCGTTCTGGTCGGTGTAGCGGCCGCCGTTTTGGAGCAGCAGGGTCATAAAGCTGCCTGCCAGGTTGTCCCAGCCAAAGGCGGGCGCGCCGGTAATGTCTCGGATGGCGCGGCAGGTTTCCACCAGCTCGTCCCAGGTGGTGGGAACACTGAGTCCGTGCTCGGCAAAAAACGTCTTGTTGTAATAGAGCACCTCGGAGTAGGAGTGGATCGGCAGGGAATAGATACCCTCCTTGGCATAGCTGGAGTTCGCCTCCCGCAGCCCTTCAAAGATGTCCTCGTAGTCGGTCATGCCCACATTGGGATCTGTAATATAGGGCTCCAGGTTAACCACATAGTCGGTCTGGAGGTAGTCGGCCACATAGGGGCGCAGGGCCAGGGTCACATCAGGGGCGCTGCCCGCCTTGATCGCGCCCACCACGCTGGAATAGAGCTCACTGCTGCTGCCGTTAAAGGTTGGGACCACGGTAATACCCTTCTCGGCTCCTATCGTTTCATTGAACTCCTCCACCAGCCCCTCCAGAACCTTCAGGTGGTTCTGATTGGAGATGGAGTGCCAGAACTGGAGTTCCACAGGGCCGGAAAGGGTACCCAGTTCCCCGGCGGGGGTTTCGGCCCCGCTGGGGGCCGGTTTGCTGCCGCAGGCCGCCAGGGAAAGGCCCAGGGCCAGGGCAAGGCTTACGCTGATGAGCTTCCGTTTCATCGAAAATTCCTCCTTCTTTTCTTTCGTGCCACATGCTTTCATTGTGTTATTCAAAGCCCGGCAGGCCGGGCAGGATCTTAACCCTTGATGCCGCCCCGCGCCACGCCGGCGATGATCTGCTTTCGGAAGACCAGGAAGAAAATCAGCATGGGTACAATGACGATCGTAGCGCCGGCCATCTGCAGATTCACCTGGGAGCTCACCGCATCCCGGAAGTGGAGCAGACCGATGGGCATAACCCGGTGGGCATCGCTCTTGGTGACCATAAGGGGCCAGACAAAGGAATTCCATTGGCTGATAAAGGCCAGAATTCCAATGGTGGCAATGGCATTCTTGTTCATGGGGATCATGACTTTCCAGAGGTAGCGCCAGTCGCTGCAGCCGTCCACCTTGGCCGCTTTGTAGAGGATGGAGGGGATCTGCATAAAATACTCCCGCATCATATAGATATAGAAACCGCTGGCCACCGTTGGCAGAATAATGCCCTGAAAGGTGTCCATCCAGCCCAGCTTGGAGATCGTGATGAAGTTCTGGATGATGAGCAGCTCTGCGGGGATCATCATGGTGGACAGGCAAAGCAGAAACAGCAGCTTTTTGCCCCGAAATTCGTAAATGGTAAAGCCGTAGGCAGACAGCACGGTAAGCACCAGGGTAAGGAGGGTACCGCCGCCCGCCACAATAATGGAGTTGCGCAAATAAAGGCCAAAGGGGGCGACGGCAAGAGCCTCCGTGTAATTTTCAAACTGGGGCACCGCAGGGAACAGGGTTGGCGGGATGGAGATGGACTCCGGCAGTGTTTTCAGGGAGGTAAAGAGCATCCACAAAAACGGGAAGATCATGACAAAGGCTCCAACAGTCAGAACGGCGATCTTGACCGCCTTGCCCACGTTCTGTTTCATATCCGACCCTCCCTTATACATAGTATACAAACCGCTTGGAGACCCACTTCTGAATCACCGTCAGGGCCAGTACGATGGCCAGAAAGATGATGGCCGCCGCCGAGGCGTAGTGAACCTGTCCCCGGTTGAAAAACATGTCATAAATATAGTAGACCATAGTGATGGCGCTGTTTCCAGGCCCAGCGCTCTCCCGGCTGAACATGGCATAGACCTCGTTGTAGGTCTTAAAGGCA
>CAUFAM010000059.1 GCA_959022875.1 uncultured Oscillospiraceae bacterium
CGGAAATTTCTGAGAGCGAGGGCATGGACCGGGATCATATGCGCCTGCCGGACAATCAGCAGGAGGTCCTCGCCGCGGTAGCCGCCGTCAACCCCAACGTGGTGGTGGTGCTGGCGGGAGGCAGCCCGGTGGAGATCCCCTGGCTGGAGCAGTGCAAGGCCCTGGTTCACGGCTATCTGCCCGGGCAGGCAGGCGCGGGGGCCATGGCCGATGTGCTCACCGGCAAGGTGAATCCCTCCGGCCATCTGGCTGAGAGCTACCCCATGGTCTATACCGATACCCCCAACCACAGCTATTTCCCCGGCCGTCAGTGTACCGCCGAGTACCGGGAGGGGCCCTTCGTGGGCTACCGCTACTATCAGACCGTAGGCAAAAAGGTGCGTTTCCCCTTCGGCTACGGCCTGAGCTACACCACCTTTGCCTACTCCGATTTGAAGGTGGGGGAGAAGGAGGTCTCCTTTACCCTCACCAATACCGGCGACCGGGCCGGCGCCGAGGTGGCACAGCTCTATGTGAGCATGGAGAACAGCGCGCTGTTCCGCCCCGCTGTGGAGCTGAAGGGCTTTGCCAAGGTTACCCTGAACCCAGGGGAGATCAAGACCGTGACCATCCCCCTGGATGATAAGGCCTTCCGCTACTTTAACGTGAAGACCCAGAGCTGGGAAGTGGAGGGCGGCACCTACACCATCTCCGTGGGCCCCAACGCCGAAAAGCTGCCTCTCAAGGGACAGCTGGAGGTGGCCGGCACCGGAGCGGAGATCCCCTATCAGAAGGAGAAGCTGGCCAGCTACTACCTGGGCCAGGTGGAGAACGTGCCGGACAGCCAGTTCCAGACTCTGCTGGGGCGGCCCATCCCCCGCCGTGACTGGGATACCAAGGCAAAGCTGACCATGAATGACTCCCTGTCCCAGCTCTTCTACGCTAAAAATCCCGTGGCCCGCACCGCCGGGAAGATTTTGCAGCGCAAGAAGGAGAAGAGCCAGGAGAAGGGAAGTCCCGACCTGAACATTCTGTTTATTCAAAACATGCCCTTCCGGGCCCTGGCCAAGATGACCGGTGGAATGGTGACTATGGACATGGCCGCCTCCATTCTGGACATCTGCAACGGCCACTTCTTCCGGGGAGCGGGCAAGACCATCGGCGGCTTCTTTGGCAACCGGAAGGCCGTCAAGGAGAGGAGCAAGCAGCTGTGAGTTTTTGGAACCGTTTTGCGGCCGACCATCCCGCCGCGGCCAAGTGGATTCGGGAGGGCGGACTGTTTGTCATCGTCAGCAATGTGATCACCGTCTTTAAGTATATCCTGCTGACCTTCCTGCCCGCCGCCTTTGCTGGGCTGCCCATGGTGGATTTCGGCTGGCCGGGCATCCCCGTGACCCTGTTTGGTGAGACCTTCCAGTGGAACATCCTGGGCTATGATGTGGATCACGGCGGCCTGCCCTACTTCTGCGCCTACATGGTGGCCATGGTGGTGGGTGAGTGCATTAACTTCCCCCTCCAGCGCAACCTGGTCTTCCGCAGCAAGGGAAACCTGGCCTACCAGATCATGTGGTATGTAATTGCCTTCTGCATCATTACCTGCATTGTCAACTCCATCAACTGCATCTGGATGGCGGTGGCCGGGCTGTTCGTCCCCGCGTTTATCTACAACATCGGCACCGTCGTCCTCAACGGCGGCATCTCCATGGTGATCTTCTTCTTTGTGAACAAGGTCATCTTCCCCGAGGGCGAGGCCAACAAAAAGTAAATAAAAAAGTCCGGAATCCATAAGATTCCGGACTTTTTTGCTTATTGGGGGAGAATCATATCAAGGCCCTTCTGAAGGTTTTCCGCGCTGAGGGCAGATTGGGCCCAGGCCACGCCGTAGCCCTCCGCGTCGATGAAGTAGGTGGTGGGCAGGGCGTAGGCTCCATAGGTGAGGGCGGCATCATAGTCCGTGTCGTAGAAAACCGGGAATTCATAGCCCTGTTCCTCAATAAAGGCGGAGGCGGATTCCACCGTCTCCCGGCTGCCGTCGGTCATGTTGACCATGAGGAACTGAACCTCTTCGCCATAGTCCAGGTAGGCCTGGTTAAAGTCGGGCATCTCGCTTTTGCAGGGGGAACACCAGCTGGCCCAGAAGTTGAGGACGATGGGCTTGCCCACAAAGTCGGACAGGTGAACCTCGTTGCCCTCCTTGTCATAGACGGTGAAGTCCGGGGCAGGGGTGAGCTCCGGCTCTTCCTCCTCCTGGCTGCTCTGACTGCTCTGGCTGTCTGTGCTGCCGGAGGAACTCTGGGCGCTGTCGGAACGGTCGGGGGCGGAAGACGAGGAGGATTCCCCGCTTTGGGCGGAAGAGCCGGCAATGGCCAGGTTGTCACTGCCCTGACCGGAAGACAGGCGCTGGTAGAGCACATAAGCTCCGCCCAACAGCAGGACGAAGACCAGGGCCAGGACAAAAAAGGTCTTGTTTCCTTTCATAGTGCCTCCTTAACTGAGCAGGGCGATGAGCCGCCCCAGAGTGCCTGTGGCCATGAGGACGCCCACCAGAATGAGCACCACGCCGCAGATGAGGTTGATGATTTGATAGTGGGATTTGATCCAGTTGAAGGTGCTTTTCAGCTTGTCAATGAGCACCGCGCTGAGCAGGAAGGGAATGCCCAGCCCCAGGGAGTAGCACAGCAGCATGAGCACCCCGCTGAGTACATGGCCCTGCTGGGAGGCAAGGGCCAGGGCGGAGCCCAGGAAAGCACCCACACAGGGGGTCCAGCCCAGAGAGAAGATAACGCCAAAGGCCAGGGCAGAGAAAAAACCAAGACTGCGGGTGTTCATGGCCCGGCTGCTGCCCCGGAAGAGGTTAAGCTTGATGACGCCCAAAAAGTTCAGGCCGAAGAAAATGACCACAAGGCCGGAAATCAGGTTGACCGCGGTCTGATGGGCTTTAAAGAAATGGCCCACCGTTCCGGCCAGGGCCCCCATGGCCACAAAGACCAGGGTGAAGCCCAGCACAAAGCCGAAGGCAGTTTTCAGGGTTTTGCCGGTGGAGCGCTCCCCGCCTCCGGCAAAGTAGGAGACGTAGATGGGCAGCATGGGCAGAAGGCAGGGGGAGATGAAGGTAATGATTCCTTCCAGAAAGACAATGAGATATTGCATGCTTCAGCTCCTCCTTCTCCGGAAAAAACATATGGGCGGCAGCGGGTGTGGGAAAAATTGTTTCATAGTCGCTTCCTTTCCTGGAACAGATATGCTCTGATTGTTTTTAGTATACCCGAGCTGTCAAGCCCTTTCTGTGATCATGTCACCTTAAACAAACGGAACCGGGCTCCCTGAAGGATCAGGGAGTCCGGTTCTTTCATGGGGATGTTCAGCTGAGCACAATGGCGTTGATGGCTTCGATGAGGTCCACTACATCGTTGCGGGGGACCAGGGACACGCTCTGCCCATCCACCTGGGCCAGACAGAAGCTGCCGTCGTAGCGGTAGAGGACCACCTCCATGGAGGGGAGCTCCTCCCGGTCCAAATGGACGGTGAGCCGGATCTCCTCCTGGCCGGTGGGCTGCTCCTGGGTGAAGGAGTCGGCGCTGAGGCCGGAGAGCTCGGAGAGTACATCGTCAAACTCCACTTCCTCTTCGCCCAGCAGGTAGGTGGCATCTTCCCCGCCACCCTGGACGGTAATGGTATAGTCGACTCCATCCAGGGTGATGTCCAGGCTGGTCATCTGTTCAAAGTCCAGGGGCAGTACCTCCAGGTGGCGCAGATCGTCATAGGAGGCGGCCATGAGGGCGGTATATTCCTCCCCGGTGATCTGGTAGAGAATGTTGGACTCGCCCACCCGGGCATAGGCGGTGATTTCCTCTTCTTCGCTGTCCTCGTCAGTCTGGGCATCGTCACTCTGGTCGGCCTGCGCTTCGGCCTCTTCCGCGGCCTGGCGCTCTCCGGGATCCCGGCTGACGCTGAGCTGGAAGGTGGAGGCAACCTCATTGCCGTCCTCATCTTCTTCCACATAATCCACCGAGATAACCAGCTCCGGGTCGTCCAGACCCAGCTGGGCCAGCATCTCATCGTCGGCGGTGTAGGTCACATAGTTGGTGAGGTCCAGATAGCTGATGAGATTGAGGTAGTCCTCCACCCGGCCGGTGTCCAGGGGAAGGGTTTCCCCATCCTGCTGGGTGTAGTAGCGGTCCTCCTCGCAGTAGGCGTTGGGGCTGTCCTCTTCATAGGTCACGGTGTAGGTTTCCGCGCCGGAGAAGCGGATCTCCTGGGCCTGGGTCAGGTAGGGCACGTCGTCCTGGTCAATGAGGTCCCGAATCTCCAGGTCAAAGTAGTCCAGAGGATCGGTCTGCACCAGATAGACGTTTCCGTCCCCGATGGACACATAGCGCTGGGAGTCCATGGTGCTGAAATCCCCCAGGGTGATGGCGTAGGCCTGGTCGTCGTCCAAGGTCAGATTGATGGTGCACACGGGGTCGTCCAGGCCATACATCCCCAGATCCTCGGCATCTTCAATGATGAAGGAGACGCCGAACTCTTCAAACAGGGAGAGAAGGTCGCCGATTTTTTCCTGATCCACGGGAAAGGCGGCATCCTCGTCGTAGGTCCAGGTCTCCTCCTCCCGGTGGAAGGCCAGCGTCTGGCCGTCATATTCCCAGGAGAGGGACTGGACGCTGTCCGGGGACAGTTCCAAAATGATTTCATCGCTGGTGCGGATGGTTTCCTTGTAGGTTTCATACCGGCTTACGGCAAAGGTAACCACACAGGCCAGGGCTAAAATGCCCATGAGCACATAGAGACGCTTAAACCGTTTCATGCTGCATCCTCCTTCTTCTCAGCACCACATAGATGCCAATTCCCAGATATGCCAGGGGGAAGACACCAATCATCATCACCTTCAGAAGGGAGGAGGTGGACTCACTGATGGTAAGGTAATTGTAGTTGAGGGACTTGCTCCGGATGGCCATGGCCTCGCTTTCGCCAACCAGAGAAGACAGGGCGTTGGTGGTCAGATTCACGTTGGCTCCGGAGGAGTAGGCGTTGTACATGTCATCCAGGAAGGCCGAGGAGGAGAACCAGATGATCTGGCCGCCGCTGGTGCACTCTACGGACACGCCCACGGCGAAGGGGCCGTCAAGGTCGCCCTCTTCCTTTTCATAGTTCTCCATGTCATAGCCCGCAATCTTGCTGAAGGAGCTTTCCGAAGTGGTGAGCAGCTCAGTCACTGTGGCGCCGGAAGCGGTTCCGTCCACGGTCATGCCCTGGGCCAGGGGGAGAATGGGGTAGTAGCGCTCCTCAATGAGGGAGCTGGTGAGGTCGGTGTCCGCCATGTCGGGCATAAGGACAAAGGGAGCCTGGAAGGCGTAGTGCTCCCGGTCACCCTCCACCACGATGCCGTCCACGGAGGTGACGCCGTAGTCAGAGAGGATGCTGTACAGGTTTTCCAGGGTTCCATCCTCCACAGGGCCGGCCATGACCATCAGCTTGCCGCCCTGCTGCACATAGTCGCCCAGCATCTCCGCCTCCTCCTGGGACAGGTCGCTGGCGGGGGAGTAGATGAGAATGCAGTCGGCCTCTTCGGGAATGGCGTCCACATTGAGCAGGGAGAAGGAGGTGACTTCCATATTCTCCCGCTCCAGCTGCTCGCTGAAGGTGGAGGGAAGCTCCGCCTCGCCGTGACCCTCCAGCACATAGATCTGGGGCAGCTCGCCGTTGACTACATAGTCGATGGCGGAGGTGATGGCGCCCTCCCCGTCAAAGGAGGTGTTGTAGGAGTAGGAATACATGTTGGTCTGGGTGAGGTAGATGTCGTTATAGCTGATGTAGCGGCTGCGGTCCCCGCACTCCACCACAAGGCTGTTATTGGGCACGTCCTCGTCGGTATACTGCTGGGCAAAGGTGGGGTAGACGTCGGGGTTCTTCTTGACCACGGAGATGTGCTCAGAGAGGCTCTCGTACTTGCCCAGGAGGTTCTGGATAATTTCGTCCTCCATATCGGACTGGACAATCCAATAGATGGTCACATCCTCCTCCAGGGCGTTGACCACCGCCTTGGTGTTGCTGGTGATGGAGTAGAGCTTGGCAGAGCTGATGTCATATTTGGTGAGATTGGTGGGAAGAACCGAGACCAGAATGTTCACCACAATGAGCAGGGCCAGGACGATGGCGGTGAGAATCAGGGAGTAGGAGCCTCCCTGAAAGGCGAGCTGGCTTTTGACTCCGGAGGAGCGGGAGGAAGAAGATTTGAACTTTTTCATCAGTTATACCTCCTTTTCTCCAGAGACTGAACAGACAGGAACAGGAAAAATACAATGATGGAGAGATAGCACACGATGGCGGTCATGTCAAAGACGCCGTTGACGATGGTGGTAAACCGGTCAAAGAGGGAAAGCTTTGCCATCAGCTCGGGCAGCAGTCCCTCAAAGGCGGAGGAGTCCAGATAAAACAGTACCGCCACCAGGGCAATCAGGGTGATGGAACACCAGAAGGCCAGATTTTCATTTCCGGTGAGATAGCGGATAATGGCCCCCAGCACCAGAATGAGCACCAACGTGGCAATCACCGCGCCGATGGCGGTGGAGGAGACCTGCTCGGAGAGGCTGACGCTGTAATAGTTGAAGAGGATAATGGCAATGCCAATGCCTGCGGCCAGCCCCTGGTTATCGGTGAGAGAGGAGATGAACATGCCCAGGGCAATGAGGGCAGAGCCCATGATGAAAAAGGCCAGGATGGAGCCGTAGGAGGTGGGCAGATACACATCTCCGAACTGGGAGAAAATCAGCGGGTAGAGGGAAATGATTCCCATGGGGATGAGAAACAGCACCAGCATGGCCAGGTACTTGCCCAGAATGATCTCCAGGGTGGTGATGGGCAGGGAGTAGAGCAGCTGGTCGGTCTTCTGCCTGCGCTCCTCC
>CAUFAM010000060.1 GCA_959022875.1 uncultured Oscillospiraceae bacterium
AGAAGGGCGCCATCATGGTCTGGTGGTTGGGCACGGTGTTGTAGGTGCGCTTCAGCAGCACGGCAAACTGGGAAAACTCCGCCTCCACATCGCCCACGGTAAAGCTGTCGGTGGAGACCAGGTTGCGCTTCTGATCGGTGCCCACTTGGCACAGGGTTCGGAAATTGTCCTCGGGATGGACCACAATGGGGTTGTCCAGGGCCTTGGTAAAGTCCAGCAGAGGCTCCAGCACCTCATACTCCACTTTGATGAGCCGCGCCGCCCGCCGGGCAATCTCCTCCGTCTCCGCGGCCACAATGGCTACCGGGTCCCCGGCGCAGCGCAGGTGCCGGTCCAGAATCAGCCGGTCATAGGGGCTTGGCTCAGGCCAGGTCTGGCCCGCGGTGGTGAAGCGGCTCTGGGGCATGTCCTCCCAGGTGAGCACTGCCGCCACGCCGGGCACCATTTTGGCCCGGCTGGTGTCGATGGAAATAATGTTGGCCCGGGCGTGGGGGGAGCGCAGCAGCTTGACCCGCAGAGCGTTGTGGGGAACCAGATCCCCGGTGTATACCGGCTTGCCGGTGACCAGGCTCATAGCGTCCTTTTTCCGAACGCCGGTAGAAACAGCCTTCATCCCTGCTCCCCTCCCTTCATGGCCAGATACTTGCGAATGGCCCGCAGCTGCCCCTGATAGCCGGAGCAGCGACACAGGTTTCCGGTGAGGTAGTGCTGAATCTCCTCCTCGGTGGGGTTTTTCAGCTCCCGCACCATGGCCAATACATTCATAATAAAGCCGGGTGAGCAGAAGCCGCACTGCTCCGCTCCCTCGTCAGCCAAAAAGGCGCCGAACTCCGCCGCCTCCTCCTGAAGTCCCTCCAGGGTGGTGACCACATGGCCCTCCACCCGGGGGGCGGGCACCGAACAGGACAGCACAGGCGTTCCGTCCATCCACACGGTACACAGACCGCATCCGCTGGTCTCACAGCCACACTTCACTGACAGGCAGCCCACCTTCCGCAGGCAGTGGAGCAGCGTCTCGTCCGCCTCCACCTCATCGGTGCGGACTGCTCCGTTCAACGTCCACTTGATGGTCATACTCCACTCACCTCCAGCTGCTCTTTGCAGCGCTTCAGCAGCACCCCCGCCAGATGGCGGCGGTACTTGGCGCTCCCTCTCATATTGTCGCCATATTCCAGGGCCAGAACCTGCTTCTCCAGCTCCTCCCAGGAGCGGTTCTCCACCACACGGGGGCTTCCCGGCCGGGCGCCGATGACGGCCCGCCAGGTCTCTCCTACTTTGGACAGGGCGCAGGTGAGTACCGGCAGGTCCGTCTCACTGTTCCGGGCCGTCTCATAGGCCACAGGGCGGCCGTCCTTCTTCACAAAAACCCAGGCCAGGACATCCCGGTCCCGGGGCTGCTTCACATACTCCTCCAGAGGGATCCGCCCCGCCCCCGCCAGCTCCACCTGGCAGCTGAGGGCCAGAAGGGCGGTGACGATGTCGGAAAAGCCAAAGCGGGAATAGACGCTTCCGCCCAGGGTGGCGCAGTTGCGAAACTGCACGCCTACAATGTGCTGGGTGCACTTCCGGAACAGCCCGTCAAAGCACTTCTCCAGCATAAAGTTGGTCTCCAGCTGCCGCAGGGTGACCATGGCCCCCAGGGCGGCCTCCTCCCCCCGGTCCTGGATCTGATCCAGACCCAGCCCGGACAGGTCAATGAGGGTATCATACTTCCGCTCCCCCATGCGCATCCAGCAGCCCCCACCGATAATCGCATTGGCCCGGCGCTGGTTCAGCTCATGGGCCTGGGCCAGGGATTGGGCCTTAATATAATTACGCGCGGTATACATAAGTGAATCCGCTCCCTTTTGTATTCTAAAATCTCAGATTTTTCTCACCAAGCGGCCACTGTGCCGTCGCACCGGGGCTCGGTGGCGCCCATGAGAAGACCGTTGCCGGTGCGCCAGATGATCTCTCCCCGGCCCATGTTGATGGGATCGGAGATAACCTCCACCTCATGGCCCATCTCCTGAAGCTCCCGGGCAATATGGGCGGGGACGCCGTCCTCCAGTTGGATCTTTTTTCCGCCGATCCACTGGATGCGGGGGGCGTCCAGACAGTCCTGGGGATTCATGTGGTAGTCAATGGTGTTCACCGCCACCAACACATGGCCCTGGGGCTGCATGAACGCGCCCATCACCCCAAAGGGGCCCACCGCCTCCCCGTCCTTGAGCAGGAAACCGGGGATAATGGTGTGGTAGGAGCGCTTGCCTCCCGCCAGACAGTTGTCGCTGCACTCGTCCAGGGAGAAGTTGGCTCCCCGGTTTTGCAGGGAGATGCCCGTACCCGGGATCGCCACTCCCGCGCCGAAGGTAGTGTAGTTGCTCTGGATAAAGGAGACCATGTTCCCCTCCGGGTCGGCGGTGCACAGGTAGATGGTCCCGCCGCAAGAGGGGTCTCCCGCCTCGGGCTCCAGGGCCTTGTCCCCGATAAGGGACCGGCGCTGGGCGGCGTACCGCTCCGAGAGCATATCCTCCACCTTGGTTTTCATATACCGGGGGTCGGCCACATAGGTCTTGGTGTCGGCAAAGGCCAGCTTGATGGCCTCCACAATCTTGTGGTAGGTTTCGGCGTTCTCCTTTTCCTTGGGCAGCTCCAGTCCCCGGAGGATGTTCAGCGCCATGAGCACCGTAATGCCGTGGCCATTGGGCGGAATCTCACACACGGTGTAGCCCTTATAGTCCGTGGTGATGGGCTCCACCCACAGGGGGTGGTAGTTCTCAAAGTCCTCCCGGGCAAAGTAGCCCCCGGTCTCCTGGCTGAAAGAGACGATCTTCTCCATAATGGAACCCCGGTAGTAGCTTTCGCATCCGGTGGCCGCCAGCTCCTCCATGGTCTGGGCATACTCCTCCCAGCAGAAAAGGTCGCCCGCCTCATAGCTCTCTCCATTCTTGGTGAAGCGCTCCCACCAATAGCGGTGGGGCCCAGGATCGCTCTTCATAGCCCCTTCAATGCGCCGCATGTCCTTTCGCCACTGCTTGGCCACATTCACCGGGACGGGAACGCCCTCCCGGGCGTAGGAAATAGCGGGGGCAAAGAGTTCACCCAGGGTCTTTGTCCCAAAGCGGCGGTTGAGCTCCGCCCAGCCTGCGGGGGCTCCGGGCACCATGGTGGGGATCCACCCCTCCTTGGGCATCTCCTCAAAGCCCAGCTCCCGCACCCTTTGGGCACTGAGGGCCATGGGGGCCACGCCGCTGGCATTGAGCCCATAGAGCTTCTTTTCCTTCTCAATCCATACAAGAGCGAAGCAATCGGAGCCCAGGCCATTGCCTGTGGGCTCCAGCAGGGGCATAGCCGCCGCCATGGCCACCGCCGCATCCACGGCGTTCCCCCCCGCCTTCATCACATCCACCCCGATCTGGGCCCCCAGAGGCACCGAGGTACAGGCCATGCCGTGGCGGCCATATACCACGTTGCGCCGGGACGGATAAGAGTATTGCTCCGGATCAAACTTTACCATTGTATAACTCCCCCTCTTCCTGCTGCGGGTTATCGCACCCCCATTATACAAGAAGCACGCCGTCCCAGGCAACCATTGTGTCTTCTTTTCTTGTTCCTTTTGGGCATAAAAAACCCGCCCGTGGGGTTCGGGCGGGTGTTCCGGTCAGATCTCCGCGTAATTTCCCAAAAAGTGTAAGCTGATGCACTCCCGCTCCAGCTCCTCCAGCATGCCCAGCACGCCCTCCTCCAGTACGGAGGCCTCGATCTCCATAAAGAAGACAAACTCAAAGTTGCGTCCCGTTACCGGGCAGCTCTCCAGCTTGGTCAGGTTAATGCCCAAGGCGGAGAATTTGGAGAGGATCTCATAGAGGGCTCCGGGCCGGTTGTCACAGCCCACGATGAGGCTAATGCGGTTAGCCCCGGCATAGATGGCCGGGGTTTTGGCCACACAGAAGAAGCGGGTATAGTTGTTGTCGCTGTTTTGAATGTCGTCCTTCACACACTCCAGGCCGTAGAGCTGGGCACAGGGGTGGGAGGAGATAGCGGCAATGCCTGGGTCGCCGCTCTGGGCCACCTTCTGGGCTGCCATGGCCGTGTTGCCGCAGGGAATCACCTTGACCCCCTCCAGTCCGCGCAGAAAACGGCTGCACTGGCCGATGGCCTGCTCGTGGGAATAAATTTCCCGGATGTCCTCCAGGCGGGTGCCCGGCAGGGCCAGCAGCTCATGGCGGATGCACAGCCGGACTGAGCGCACCACGCTGAGGCTGTACTTTTGCAGCAGGTCGTAGGCTGCCCTAACCGAGCCGTTGGAACTGTTTTCGATGGGCAGCACGCCAAACTGGCACTCGCCCTCCTCCACCGCCCGGACCACATCGTCAAAGGTGTTTACATACCGAAGCTCTCCCCGGGGAAACAGCCGGTCGCAGGCCGTCTGGGAGTTGGCTCCCTCCACTCCCTGGCAGGCCACAAGCCCGGTCTTGGGGAACACCGCCGCTCCCGCGTCCAACGCGGCCTTGATCATTTCTCCCACTTTAGAGGGGGCAGACAGCAGCTCCGCCTGCCGGGCCTTGGCCAGCTGAAACAGGGTGGTGAAGAGGTGGTAGGCATACCGCTCCCGGTCCCCCGCCTGTTTGGCCACCTTGGAGAGGATCTCCCGCTCCCGGCCCCGGTTGACGATGGGCATACGGTGCTCATTTTTATATTGGGCAATGTCCTCTGCCAGATCCATCCGCTCCAAAAACAGCTCCAGCATCTGGTCGTCAATCACATCAATCTTCTTACGAATTTCTGCTAAGTCCATTCTTACCCTCCTGTCATACTCCTGCCGCCGCTTCAGCAGCCGCCGGCGGCCATTTTCTTCTCCCGGCCGTCCCGGAGCAGCGCGCGCAGCCCCTCCTCATCCCGGGCCTTCAGGGCCTGGGCATACTCATTGAGGTGGCCGATGAGCTCGTCCAGCACCACGGTGAGGTAGTCGGCGTCCGCCAGAAACAGCTCCGTCCACATGTCCTCATCCAGCCGGGCGACTCTGGTCATGTCCTGAAAGCTGCCCGCGGAAAAGCCCCGGCGGCGCTGGGCCTCAGGGGACTTCACATAGGCGCTGGACACAATGTGGGCCAGCTGGGAGGTAAAGGCGATGATCCGGTCGTGTTCCTCGGGATCGGAGTAGGTCAGCCCTCCAAACCCCAAATCCAGGAAGAAATGCTTCAGCACCTCCAGCTTCTCGGGGGCTGTCTCCCCATCCGGAGTCAGGATCATGGAAGCCCCCACATAGAGGTCCTCCGTGGAGGAGCGGAAGCCTCCCCGCTCCCGGCCCGCCATGGGGTGGCCGCCCACATAGGTAAAGCCCTGCTGGCGGGCAATAGGGGTAATGGCCTGCACCACCTTGCGCTTCACCCCGCACAAATCCACCAGGATGGCATCCGAAGAAAATTCTCCCGCGTGCTCCTGAGTCCAGGCCACCGCGGCCCCGGGCCGGACCGCCAGAAGCACAATGTGGCACTTGGGCAGCGTCTCCTGGGTCAGCGATCCGTCAATGGCGCCGCACATCCGGGCCAGCTCCATGGTCTCCCCGTCCAGATCGATGCCATATACGCTGTGGCCGGTGCGCTTTTTGATGCTCTTAGCCATAGATCCGCCGATCAGGCCAAGCCCTACAATTCCAATGTTCATACGGTTCCTCTCTCTCTCAAACGGCCCGCTCCACGGGCAGTTCTCTTTCCTTGCTCCCGCTCGCGCCGGTATGTCATATCCGATTGGATAGAGCATAACACTTTGCCTGCCAAAAGAAAACCGTCAGGAGCCACCATTTTCACCCCGCACCTTTTTCCCTGCTTTTACATTTTCCACAATTCCACCAAGCTTTTTTTGTTTTGCCGCCGCCACCCCGCAAAAAAACCTTAAATATACGCTTCTTTTCCCGAAATATAGCCTAACGCTTGCAAAACGCAGGGAAAAGCATTATAATAGGGGCCACTGATTGCAGAGCTCCTTACGGGCCCGCTTTTCTCAATATTCAAGATTTGGAGAGGATTCTATATGGAACGCACCACCATCGCCGCCATCTTTGCCGACCAAGAGAGCCTGGACGGACAGACTGTTACCGTCTGCGGCTGGGCCCGCACCATCCGCGACATGAAGAGCTTCGGCTTTGTGGAGCTCAACGATGGCTCCTGCTTTAAAAATTTGCAGATCGTCCTGGACGCCAACGTCCTGGATAACTATAAGGAGATTGCCGGCCAGAATGTGGGCGCCGCCCTCATCGTCACCGGTCAGGTGGTGCTCACCCCCGACGCCAAGCAGCCCCTGGAGGTAAAGGCCGCTTCCGTCATGGTGGAGGGTGTCTCCGCCCCGGACTATCCCCTTCAGAAGAAGCGCCACAGCGTGGAGTTCCTGCGCACCATTCAGCATCTGCGCCCCCGGACCAACCTCTTCTCCGCCGTGTTCCGGGTCCGCTCCGCCACCGCCCACGCCATCCACTGCTTCTTCCAGGATCAGGGCTTTGTCTATGTCCACACTCCCATCATCACCGCCAGCGACTGTGAGGGTGCCGGCGAGATGTTCCAGGTAACCACCCTGGACCTGGCCAACGTGCCCAAGAACGAGGACGGCACCGTGGACTACACCAAGGACTTCTTCGGCAAGCGGGCCAACCTCACCGTGTCCGGCCAGCTCAACTGCGAGAACTTCGCCATGGCCTTCGGCAACGTGTACACCTTCGGCCCCACCTTCCGGGCGGAGAATTCCAACACCCAGCGCCACGCCGCCGAGTTCTGG
>CAUFAM010000061.1 GCA_959022875.1 uncultured Oscillospiraceae bacterium
TGTATCACCACGGGCAACGCTGCGGTCAACAACATTTCCATTACGGGAAACACCTTTGACAACGCGGGCGCCTTCTACTTCCAGAAGACCGCAAATGTCACTGTCCAGGATAACACCTTTAAGTCTGAGAAATTTGAGCACTACATTCAGGTCAGCGGCGGCGCAGGCCAGGCGCTGGATCTCACCGACAACACCTTTAACATGGGAGACAATGACCTTGTCACCGTTGATGTGGCAGCCGCTCCCGTGCTGCTCCCCGCGGGCCAGAAGGCCGTCAGCTATTGGGCCTGGTCTGACACCGACGCGGCCATCCGCCCCGCCGATTACAGCTCCTATGTCTATGCCTATGATGAGGATGGCAACAAGGTATTTTATCCCGCCAGCGATGCCGCGCTTGGTGCGTTCCTGAATCCCGTCCCCGGAAACATCGGCCTGCAGGCAAACGACACCATGGAGATTCAGCAGAATCTGACCCTGACCTCTGATGCCGCCATTCCCGATGGCGCAGTGCTGGTAATCGGCAACAACGCTACCCTGGTCATTGCCGAGGGTTCCACGCTGACCAACAACGGCACCATTGTTAACCCTGACCGAATCAGCGGAGTGGTATCTTCCGGTGAGACGGCCGTTGTGAAGCGGACCATTCGCTTCCAGATTACTCCCGCAGCTGCCCAGCTGGTTGTAAAGGATCTGAACGGAGCTGTGATCGCTCCTGAAGCGGATCACCTGTATTACCTGGCAGACGGGTCTTACACCTATACTGTTTCTGCCCAGGGCTACTATGCACAGAGCAAAACCTTTACTGTCTCCGGACAGGCTCAGACCATCAGCGTCTCCCTGATCCAGGTTCCCTCCGACACCGGTTCTTCCTCTGTGGATTCTTCCGACGGCGAGTACTTTATCTCCGTCAGCAAGCCCACCGGCGGTAAGGTTACTGTCAACCCCGGCTGGGCTGATAAGGGGGATACCGTCACCATCACCGTCACCCCCAACAGCGGCTATGAGCTCAGCGAAATTACCGTCACCGACAGCAAGGGCGATGAACTCAAGCTCTTCACCAAGGACGGCAGCAAGTACACCTTCACCATGCCCAGCTCCAAGGTGGAGATTGAGGTCTCCTTTACCGCCAGCGTCCAGACCCCCACCACCCCCTTCACCGACGTCAACACCAGCGACTACTACTACAATGCAGTGCTGTGGGCAGTGGAAAACGGCGTGACCAGCGGCACCAGCGCCACCACCTTCGGCCCCAACGTCACCGTGACCCGGGCCCAGATGATGACCTTCCTGTGGAGAGCCCACGGCTCCCCCAAGGCTACCGGCACCAACCCCTTCACCGACGTGAGCTCCCGCGACTACTACTATGACGCCGTACTGTGGGCCGTGGCCAACGGCATTACCAGCGGTACCAGCGCCACCACCTTCGGTCCGGACAACGCGGTGACCCGCGCCCAGGCCGTCACCTTCCAGTGGCGGGCGGCAGGGTCCCCTGCCGTTTCCGGCGATAGCTTTGGCGATGTGTCCGCCGATGCCTACTATGCAAATGCCGTTGCCTGGGCTGTGGCCAAGAGCATTACCGGCGGCACCGGCAACAACCAGTTTAGCCCCGATATGGCGGTCTCCCGCGCTCAGGCGGTTACCTTCCTCTATCAGGAGCTGGGCTAAGTTCCCCCTTTTCTCGTACCACAAAAGGTGGGACCGGAATGTTCCGGTCCCACCTTTTTCTTTTATTCACAGTACGCCCTCAACCATAAGCAGCTGCCCAAACACCTGCCATCACAGATCTAACCAATCCAAACTCCAATGGCTTTGAATCCGTTTGCATAAAAAAGCACCCCATTTGTTGGTCAGTATGTCACACTGGCTTACAAATGGGGTGCAGTTTTGTCAGAAGCCGGAACTCCGGGTTTCAAACGAAGGACACTTTATTGCCCCTCCTCCTGGTTCAAATCATATTTTTTCAGGTAATACTGGAAATTCTGTCTGCTGATCTTCAGCAGCTCCGCCGCCCTGGTGGCATTGCGGTCACAGGAGAGATAGGCCTGACGCAAGAGTTGGCGCTCATATTCCTTCACCAGCTGGGAAAATCCGCGCTCAAAGTCATAGGTCTGATCCACAGGAGACGGGGACGGGATGGGAAGCGCTTCCACTCGCTCCTCCGGGTGGGAATGAAACCGTGCCGGCAGGTTTTCCGCCTCAAGCGTCGTTTTTTCACAGTCGCTGAGTGCAAAGCTCAGCACATGGAACAGTTCCCGCACATTACCGGGCCAGCGGTGGGCCCGCAGCCGCTCCCAGAAGTCATCGGAAATCTCTGTAATGGGCTGAACGCATAGCTCCGGATTCTTGCGAATATAGTGCCAGGTCAGCTGGGGAATGTCATCCAGACGCTCCCGAAGGGGTGGAATTTCCACCACCACAGAGGCCAAGCGGTAGAAAAGATCCCGCCGCAGCACCCCATTCTCGCTCAGGGCATAGGCATCTTCGTTGCAGGAAGAGATCACCCGGATGTCCACCGGTATATTTTTGGTACTGCCCACCCGGCTGAGCGTTTTTTCCTGGAGCACACGAAGAAGCTTGGCCTGCATACCCAGACTCATGGAGTTGAGCTCGTCCAAAAACAGCGTACCGTGGTTGGCCTCTTCAATCAGTCCCATTTTATCCGTGCTGCCGGTAAAGGCCCCCTTGGCCGTGCCAAAGAGCAGTCCTTCAATCAACGTTTCGGGAAATGCGGCGCAGTTGATGGCCACGAATTTTTCATTCTTCCGGGAACTCAGATTGTGGATGCCCTGAGCAAAGATTTCTTTTCCCGTTCCAGTTTCGCCCTGAATGAGAATGTTCATGTCCTTCAGGGCCATTTTGGCCGCCAGATTCTTGGCAGCAATGAGCAGGGGGTCTGACCCAATCACATCTTGCAGGGTATAGCGGGTACTTTGGGCGCTGGACATGGAAGCGGGCAGATGGCGCAGCAGAATGTTCTGCATATTCTGATAGTTGGAAATGTTTTTTTGCAGCAGCTTCATATCCCGTTCAAAGGAGACACAGCCCAGCAGCACACCGTCCTTCAATATGGGAATACCGTTATTAACCGTTGAGAGGTCCTTGCCCGTTGTAGATTTATAGCGATCCACACGCCCAAGCACAGCTGTATGGGTGTGCAGCGCCGCCAGCGTGGTGCTGTATTCCGGGTCCACGGCAAAAATGTCCAGCAGATTGTGGCCCTCCACCTGCCGGGACGAGGAATATTCCAGGAGATCCAGGGTACTGCGGTTAAAGAATTGTACGGTTCCTGCGGCGTCATAAACTTGGATCCCATCCGGAATGACATCCAAAGTTCCCTCCAGCAGCGCCTCCCTCATGTTTTCCCGCTGCAGCAGAAGGCACTCCACTCCCGGCACAGGGGAAAACCGGCTGAAACGAAAGGTGATCTGGTTCCAAACTACTGAACCCGCCCCATGGTTCCAGTGGGTGTTTGGAATGTCCTCGGGCAAAAGGCCAATCCAGCTAGCCTCATCCTGTGTCATGGAAAGCTGCTGCCCGGAGGCAGAACATTGCACCTGCCGGATGGAACCGTCCTCTGCCAAGGTAAAGAGATAATCATATATACTTGCCATCCCTTCATCCCCTCGTTTCACACTGAATTTCGGCGTGCGCCGGACAGCAAAATTATAGTGGAGGCAGCCTGCGCCTGTCAAGAAATGTACAAAATTTTTTGCGCAAAATATTTTTTCAGTCAAAAATTTTTGCAGTCCTTGCCCTGCCAAGCCACCTAAGCCGTGCATACAAGCCGAAGAAATATTGCAAAAATACAACCTTTTTCTCGTTTTCTTGTTTTGCAAAAACTTGGCACAAACCTTGCTAATGATAAAGGCAGAACTTATGAACACGGCCCACAGTGGGATGGAGAAAGGAACTGTCACGTATGGAACTTCATTTTAAACACGCAAAGCAGATCAAGACCGTAACCATTACCGACTGCATGCTGACCCTGGATGAATTCATTGCCGTTGCCAAATTCGGTGCCCAGGTGGAGTTTGCCCAGGAGATGAAGGAGGCGGTCAACGCAAACCGGAAGCTGCTGGAGCAATTCTTGGAGGAAGGGCGCATCATCTACGGCGTGACCACCGGCTTTGGGGAAAATGTCCGCTACACCATCTCCCCCAGCGACGCCACGACCCTTCAGGAAAACATCATCCGAACCCACTCGGTGGCCGTGGGCGAGCCCCTCACCCGGGTGCAGGCCCGGGCCATTATGCTCCAGACCATCCTGAACGCAGGCAAGGGCCACTCGGGCATCCGTCTGGAAACCCTGGATCTCATCCGGTGCATGCTCAATCTGGATCTCATTCCCTACGCCCCCAGTGAGGGCTCTGTGGGCTATCTGGGCGTTGAGGCCCACCTGGCCATGGCCTACATAGGCGAGGGCGAGATCTATGAAAACGGCCAGCCCGCTCCCGCTCTGGAGGTGCTGAAAAAGCACGGCCTGACTCCCCTGAAGCTCTCCTACAAGGAAGGCCTCACCATGACCAACGGCACCATCACGGTCACCGCCCTGGGGCTGCTGGCTCTCTATGAGGCCATGCACACCATGCAGAACATTGAGCTGGGTGGAGGGTTGTGCTACGAGGCTCTGCGCGCCACCACCAAGGCTTTGGATCCCCGGATCCACCAGGCCAAGCGCCACGAGGAACAGATTACCAGCGCCAGCAACCTGCGCCGGATGCTGGAGGGCAGCCAAATCTGTGAGAAATACCGGGATGCCAAGGTGCAGGATGCCTATGTGCTGCGCTCCATGGCCCAGCTTCACGGCTCGGCCAAAAAGCTTATCAAAGAGGCCTACGAGGTCATCATCAATGAGATGCACTCCATCAGCGACAACCCCGAGATCTTTGCCGAGGGAGAGGACGACGGCGTGGCCCTCATGTGCGGCAACTTTGACGGCAGCTTTGTGGGCTCCCACGCGGACATGATCTCCATGGCCTGTGCCATCGTGGCCAATGTGGTGGAGCGGTGCACCGACCGCATGGTAAACCGGAACCTGAACGACGGCCTGCCCGCCTTCCTGGTGTCCAACCCCGGCCTCAACAGCGGCCTGATGATCACCCAGTATACCGCCGCAGGCCTGGTCAACGAAATCAAGCACCTGGCCATTCCCGTTACCATCGACAACGTCCCCACCTGCGCCAATCAGGAGGATCCCGTCTCCATGGCCTACTATGCCTCCAAGAAGGCAGGGCAAGCGGTGAGAAAGCTTCAGTATGTCACCGCAATTCAAATCTATGTGGCCCTCCAGGCCATGGATTTCCTGAAACCTCTGGAGCCCTCCCCCGCACTGGCTAAGGTTCGGGACTTCATCCGGGAGAAGGTTCCCTTTGTGGACAACGACCGCTTCCTCTACCCCGACATCGAATATATCTTCGGCCTGGTACAGGACGGCACCCTGGTGGACATCCTGGAGCAGGAAATCGGGGAACTGGAATTTTAACAATATGGTTCACCCCAGACAGAGGAAACGGCGTGTACAAGAAAGTTTGCTGAAAGGGAGGCTGTAAATACAGGAGAGAGAAGCGTTTATCCAGTGTGAATTAAAAGGAGGAAACTATTATGGAATTAGCAATTATCATTCTCTATCTGGCCGCAATTTTTGGAGTGGGCATTTACTGCAACAAGTTCAACAACAACATTGACGACTATCTCCTGGCCGGACGCCGGCTGGGCGTTGGATTGGCGACGGGTACCCTGGTGGCCACCTACTTCGGCGGCGGCTATGTCATCGGCGTAGGAAGCGAAGCCTTTGAAAAAGGAATGAGTGCCTACTGGAGCCCCATCGCCGGTGCTCTGGGCATTCTGGCCGTATGCCTGATCCTGAAGCGGATGGAGGGCATGAACGTCTATACCGTGACCGAGATTGTTGAGAACCGCTATAAGAGCCCTGTGCTGCGCGTACTTACCACCCTTCTGTCCCTGATGGCGCTGATCGGTATCCTGGCCGGCCAGGTTACCTCCGCGGGCAGCATCCTCTCCTCCCTGGGTCTGGGCACTCCCACTACCTGCGCCATTATCGTGGCCGCTTTCTTCATTGGCTTTACGGCCTTCGGCGGGCTGTGGGCCGTGACCGTCACCGATTTCATCCAGATCATTGTCGCCGCCCTGGGCCTGATTGCCGCTGCCATTGTGGTTCTGACCCAGGTGGGCGGCTGGGATTCCCTGGTGGCTCAGATCCAGGCCACTGACGTGCCCAGCAACTATTTCAGCCTGCTGAAGGACACCGAGCCCTCCTATGTGCTCTGGCTCATTATGCCCATGTTCATCTATACCCTGATCGGGCAGGATGTGTATCAGCGTCTCTTTGCCGCCAAAGATACCAAGACTGCTTACAAATCTGCCGTTTTGTCCTGCATTATTCTGCTGGTCATCTGCTTCTTCCCCGTGCTGCTGGGTATGGCCGGCCGCGCCATGTTCCCCGACATGGAGGTCTCCTCCATGATCGTTCCCACCATCATCCGCGCCGCCCTGCCCCCCGTGCTCTCCGGTTTCGCTCTGGCCGCTATCATTGCCGCGGTTGTCTCCACTGCCGACTCCATTCTGACTGCCGCCACTTCCCACGTGGTCAATGACATCTATGTGCGCTACATCAGCAAGGAGGACCCCAACGATCCTCAGTCTCAGAAGAAGCTGCTGAACCTGTCCAAGATCATGACCCTGTTCGTCGGCATCA
>CAUFAM010000062.1 GCA_959022875.1 uncultured Oscillospiraceae bacterium
CATACCTTTACCGCCCTGGGCCAGGACCTGGCGGCGGATGTGAATAGCGGAGCGGTCCATGTGTTGGACAAGCTGAGCTATGACCTGCTCTCCCACATCGAAGGCCCCATGGGAGAACAGCTGCCCGAGGACGTGGCCGCGCAGCTGCCCCAGTACAGCCGCCAGGATCTGGCCGAGTGCTGGGAAGAGCTGCTGGAGCTGCAGAAGGCCGGGCTTCTTTTCACCAACGACGAATACCTCGACCCTGAGGCCGCCATGGCCCTGCCCAAGGCGGCAGTGGTCAAGGCCCTGTGCCTGCATGTGTCCCACGACTGCAACCTGCGCTGCCGGTACTGCTTTGCCTCCACCGGTGACTTCGGCACCGGCTGCCGGATGACCATGGACCCCGATACCGCCAAGCGGGCCATCGACTGGGTCATCGAGAAGTCCGGCAAGCGCCGGAACATCGAGGTGGACTTCTTCGGCGGCGAGCCTCTCATGGCCATGGACACAGTGAAGGAGACGGTGGCCTATGCCCGGTCCCTGGAAAAGGAGCATGACAAGGTCTTCCGCTTCACCATCACCACCAACGGTGTGCTCCTCAGCGACGAGAACATCGACTACATCAACCGGGAGATGTCCAATGTGGTCCTCTCCCTGGACGGCCGTCCCGAAGTCAACGACCATATGCGTCCCACCGTGAACGGGAAGGGGAGCTATGAGGTCATTGTTCCCAAATTCCAGAAGCTGGTCTCCGGCCGGGGCACCAAGGACTACTACGCCCGGGGCACCTTTACCCGTGAGAACCTGGACTTTGCCGAGGACGTGAAGCACCTGGCCTCTCTGGGCTTCCGCCATGTCTCCGTAGAGCCGGCCAGCGGCCCTCTGGACGATCCCTTTGCCATCAAGGAGGAGGATCTGCCCCAGGTAAAGGAGGAGTATGAGAAGCTGGCCCGGGAGCTCATGGGCCGCAAGGACGTAAACTTCTTCCACTTCAACGTAGACCTGAAGCAGGGCCCCTGCGTCATCAAGCGTCTGCGGGGCTGCGGCGCCGGATGTGAGTATGTGGCCATTACCCCCGACGGAGACATCTATCCCTGCCACCAGTTTGTGGGGAAGGAGGAGTACCGCATGGGCAACGTCTATGACGGCTCCTTCAACATGGACATCTCCGGCACCTTTGCCAACCAGAACATTTATACCCGTCCCGCCTGCCGGGAGTGTTGGGCCCGCTTCTATTGCAGCGGCGGCTGTTCTGCCTCCAACCTGCTTGTCAACGGCGACATAACGAAGTCCAACGAGGTGGCCTGCGAAATGGAACGCAAGCGCCTGGAGTGTGCCATCGCCCTCAATGCCATCGCGGCTGGAATGGGGGAGAAAGGGAATACAGAAGGTAATAATACAGAATGTAATCAGTGCGAGAGCTGCGCTTCCTGCTGATTTCCACTAGATTTAGACTCAAAACCACTATAAAACGCAATATTTTGAAGGAACAGGCTCCCTAAGGCAGGGAGCCTGTTCCTTTATGTTTACGTAGTTTACATAACAATATTTACATAACGAGTTGCGAGAACGAATAAAAACAGAGAATTTTACAAAAAACTCTTGCGAAAAATGTTGGAAGGCGCTATATTAGTTACACGGCTTTCCAACTCTTGCCTGCTCGGCCCGGTGCGGGTCTATTTCCGGGCAGCTTCTCATAGTCTTTACTGAGGTGACGGCTGTGGGAAAAAGAGTAGGAAGAAAATGGGACTTGCCATGGGATGAGGGCGGTGCCCTGGGGATCCTGGGATTGTGCTTCCTCCTGGGCGGCGCGGCCGGATGTATCTTGGCCGCATGGTCGGACGGTCAGGGCGCACAGGAACTGAGCGCCTATCTGGAGGACTATCTGTTCTTAGCCGGAGAAGGGGAATTGGCGGGCAGCTTGTGGCCCGTGGTCTGGGACCGGATGCGGGATCTTCTGGCTGCTATGATTTTGGGCGCCACCGTGTTTGGTATCGTAGGGCTGCCGGTTCTCATGGGGGTACAGGGGTTTTTCCTGAGCTTTTCCGTGGGCTGCTTCTGCCGGGTGTTCGGAGGAGCAGGACTTTTGCCCGCATTTGCCCTGTTCGGTCTGCCTGCGCTGCTGTGGGCGCCGTCTTTATTTTTGATAGGGGTGCAGGGATTTCAGCGATCCCGCAGTCTTCTGAGCCGTACCCTGGGCAATGGCGGTAAGCAAGCGGCGGGGTACAGCGGAGACTTCTGGCGCAGGATCGGCCTGTGTGCAGGGCTCAGTTTGGGCTGCGCGCTGCTGGAGCACTGGGTGGTTCCGGTGCTGCTGGAGGCCTGCGCCCGTGTTGTGTTGTAATTTTGTTGTTGGGAGATGTGTGTGTGTCGGATTTGGTGTCGGCCTATGAGGCGTATTTGAAAACTGAAAAGCGTGCGTCGGCCAACACCGTCAGCTCCTACATGCGGGACATCCATCAATATGCCGCTGCTATGGAAGAAAAAGGGGTCGAGCTGACCGACGCGGTGACCGAGGATGTGGCGGAATATACCACCGCCCTCACCCGTCAGGGGAAATCTCCCGCCACGGTGACCCGGTCGGTGGCCTCCATCAAGTCCTTCTACCAGTATCTGATGGGCCGGGGGACGGTGGACCGGAATCCGGCTAAGGGAGTTACCCCCGCCAAGGTGGAGCGCAAGCTGCCCCAGGTGCTCACCGGCAAGGAAGTGGAGCTCTTTCTGGAGCAGCCTGAGTGTACCGATCTGAAGGGCTACCGGGACCGGGCCATGCTGGAACTGCTGTATGCCACGGGTATCCGGGTCAGTGAGCTCATCGATCTGGACGTGGACGACCTGAATTTGCCCGGCAGCGTTTTGAAGTGTTACAGTAAGGGAAGAGAGCGGATGATCCCCCTCTATCCCGCAGCCGTCCGGGCTTTGAGTGAGTATGTACATAACATCCGTCCCCAGCTGGTGGAGGCGGTGGATGAGACAGCCCTGTTTGTCAACATGAGCGGCGAGCGTATGAGCCGCCAGGGCTTCTGGAAGCTCATCAAGTATTACCAGGAGAAGGCAGGAATCCAGAAGGACATTACCCCACACACCCTGCGTCATTCCTTTGCCGCCCATCTGCTGGAAAATGGAGCAGATCTGCGTTCCATTCAGGAGATGCTGGGCCATGCGGACATTTCCTCCACCCAGATCTATTCCAAGCTGTTAAACCAAAAGATCAAGGACGTCTATAAAAAGGCACATCCCAGAGCCTGAACCTTCCCGGCCGCCGGAGCAGAATTCCGGCGGCCGGTTTTATTTGGAAATTCCTCGCTTTGAAGGAAGGGCAAGATTGTATTTTAGGGATAAATATGGTAATATAATACGTTGTAAGAAAAATTGGAAGGAGGACACTTATATGTCCACCATTACGGAATATTTTGAAAGCCTGCATGGCAAGTCCATCGCCGTGATCGGCATGGGCGTGAGCAACACGCCGCTCATTAAGATGATGCTCCGCGCCGATCTGAAGGTTACGGTGTGCGACAAGGCCCCCCGGGAACGGGTAGAGGAGGTTGCCGGCGAGCTGGAGAGCCTGGGCGCCAAGCTTCAGCTGGGGGAGGGCTATCTGGATAAGCTCAGCCGCTTTGATCTCATTTTCCGCACCCCCGGCCTCAGCCCCAACACCCCTCAGCTGAAGGAGGCGGTGGAGAAGGGGAGCGTGCTCACCTCTGAGATGGAGCTCTTTTTCCAGCTGTGCCCCTGCAAGATCATCGGGGTCACCGGAAGCGACGGCAAGACCACTACCACTACCCTCATCAGCGAATTTTTGAAGGAAGCCGGGTATAATGTATACCTGGGCGGCAACATCGGAAAGCCCCTGCTCCCTGACGTGTCCGGCATGAGTGCCGAGGACGTGGCCGTGGTGGAGCTGTCCTCCTTCCAGCTGATGAGCATGAAGCAGAGCCCCAACGTGGCGGTCTTTACCAACCTCAGCCCCAACCACCTGGACTACCACCATACCATGGAGGAGTACACCTCTGCCAAGCTGAATATCTTCTGCCACCAGAAGGCAGGGGACCGGGCGGTCTTTAACTTTGACAACGACATTACCCGTTCTCTGGCCAAGACCGCTCCGGCGGATACCATGCTCTTCAGCCGCAAGCAGAAGCTGGAGGAGGGCGTCTATCTCCGGGACGGGGCCATCTGGCTGACCAACAAGATGGGCAGCCGGGAGGTGCTTCCTCTGGAGGACATCCAGCTGCCTGGCGTGCATAACATCGAAAACTACATGGCCGCCATCGCCGCTGTGGACGGTATTGTTCCTGACAAGTGCGTGCGTGCCGTGGCCAAGCGCTTTACCGGCGTGGAGCACCGCATTGAGCTGGTGCGGGAGCTGGACGGGGTGAAGTACTATAACGACTCCATCGGCACCAGTCCCACCCGCACCATGGCCTGTCTCGACTCCTTCAACCAGAAGCTTATCCTCATCGCCGGCGGCTATGACAAGGGTGTGCCCTTCACCCAGCTGGGCGTGGAGATGGTAAAGAAGGTCAAGGTGCTTGTCCTCACCGGAGCCACCGCCCCCGCCATCCGCAAGGCAGTGGAGGAGGCTGAGGGCTTTGCCGAGAGCGGGCTGGAGATCATCGAGACCGCCGACCTGCCCGCTGCCGTGGCTGCTGCCCAGGGAGCCGCCGTCAGCGGAGATGTGGTGGTGCTGTCCCCGGCCTGCGCCGCCTTCGACCAATTCAAGAACTTTATGGAACGGGGCAAGGTCTTCAAAGAGCTGGTCAATGCCCTGTAAAAACTTCACGAAAGTAGTATCGCTACTTTCATAAAATGGAGGAACCATTTTGAACTACGAAACGATTTTGGAGCAGCTTTGTTCCCTGTCCGGCCCCAGCGGCTTTGAGCAGCCGGTGGCCCAGCAGGCGGCGGAGCTGCTCCGCCCCTGGGTGGAGAAGGTTTCTATTCTCCCCACGGGCAGCGTGTTGGGCGTGCTGCCCTGCGGCAAGCCAGGGGCCAAGAAGCTGCTGTTGGACGCCCATCTGGATGAGATTGGCCTTATTATTACGGGACATGAGGAGGGTTTTCTTACCTTCGCCCCTCTGGGCGGCGTAGACCCCCGCATGCTCCCAGACCGTGAGGTGCGGATCCTTACCAATCCCCCCATTCCTGCCCTGGTGGCCTGCCTGCCGCCCCACATCCAGACCCGGGAGGACATGGACAAGTCCCAGCCCATCAAAGAGCTCTATCTGGACGCGGGCCTCACCCAGGAGCAGGCCCAGCGTCTCATTCCCATCGGCACCCCCGTGGTCTACCGGGGCAGCTGTGCCCCCCTGGGGGAGGAGCTGTTCTGGGGCAAGGCCCTGGATGACCGGGCCTGCTTTGCCCTGCTCCTGCACACCCTGGAGCTTTTGAAGGGGGAGGAGCTGGACGTGGACCTCTATGTGCTGGGCTCCACCCAGGAGGAAACTCACAGTACCGGCGCCATCACCGCCGCTTTCGGGATTGCACCCGAGCTGTGTGTGGCGGTGGATGTGACCCACGGGGACAGCCCCGACGCTGGAAAAGGGGAGACCTTCAAGCTGGGCGGCGGGCCGGTGATCGGCCTGGGGCCCAACTGCACCCGCTGGATGGTCCGGCGTATGGAGGACAAGGCCTGTGAGCTGGAGATTGACATTCAGCGCGAGGTCATGTCGGGCTCCAGCGGCACCAACGGCTGGCCCCTCCAGGTGAGCCGGGAGGGCATTGCCACGGCGGTACTGTCCATCCCTCTGCGGTATATGCACACCCCCATTGAGACCGTGTGCCGCCGGGATCTGGAGAATACCGCCCGGCTGCTGGCTGCCTTTGTTCAGGGAATCGGGAAGGAGGTGCCCAGCTATGATTGATCTGCTGAAAGACCTGTGCCGCTTAAGCGGCGTATCGGGAGACGAGGACCGGGTCCGGGACTTTATCCGCGCCCAGGCTGAGCCCTATGCCAGCTCCATCCGCACCGACGCCCTGGGCAACCTCATTGTCTTTAAAAAGGGCCGGAAGGCCACCGGAAACAAGCTTTTGCTGGCGGCCCACATGGACGAGGTGGGCATCATCGTCACCCGCATCACCGACGAGGGCTTTTTGAAGTTCGACTTTGTGGGCGGCGTAGACCGCCGGGTGGCCATCGGCAAGCCGGTGCTTATCGGGGGCAAGAAGATCCCCGGCCTCATCGGCCTGAAGGCCATCCATTTGGTGAGCCGGGAGGAGATGAAGAAGGTACCCAAGACCGACTCCCTCTATATTGACATCGGCTGCAAGGATAAGGAAGAAGCCGAAAAGCTGGTATCCCTGGGGGATTACGGCTGCTTCATCGGCGAGCCCGAAGAGTTGGGCCAGGGGTATCTGAAAGCCAAGGCCATTGACGACCGGGTGGGCTGCGCCATTATGCTGGAGCTTCTGAAGGAGGATCTGCCTCTGGACGTGACCTTTGCCTTCACCGCCCAGGAGGAGGTAGGCACCCGGGGTGCCTTCGCCGCCGCCTTTTCCGTGACCCCGGAGGTGGCCCTGGTGCTGGAAACCACCACCGCCGCCGATTTGCCCGGGGTGGAGGGCCACCGTAAGGTGTGCGCGCCCGGGAAGGGGCCGGTGATCTCCTATATGGACGGGGGAACCATCTATGACCGGGGGCTCTTTGAAGACCTGCGGCGTCTGGCCGAGGAACATGACATTCCCTGGCAGACCAAGGAGTATATCGCCG
>CAUFAM010000063.1 GCA_959022875.1 uncultured Oscillospiraceae bacterium
TGTATCCCGCTCAATCCGTCCAACTCCCAACGTGGACTTCGGCGCGATGACAAGAGCTTTTCCTTCCCGTTCCAGTTCAAAAAGCTGCTCCCGGTTTTCGTTGTACCGCTGGGCACGGGTTTCCATCGCCTGCACAAACCGGGGATATTCATGATACTGCTTGCGGATCAGCCGGATCATCTGATCGGGCTTGCGCCGATACTCCCTGGGACGGGTAAGCACCACAATGACACGCTCACATCCCTGATCCAGCGCTCTCTGCCACGGGATGGAATCCGCCGCGCCTCCGTCCAGATAAGGCTGCCCGTTGATATGATAGATTGGGAATAGCAACGGCATGGCACAGGTGGCCTGGAGCAGCAAGGACTCCTTGTCTCTTCTGGGCACAGGCAAATAATCCGCCTTGCCGGTGTTGAGGTTGGTCACCACAGCCTCAACCTCCCCCGGATACGCGGCAAAGGTGTCATAATCAAAGGGAATGAGCTCATTGGGAATGGTATCATAGGCAAATTTCAGGCCAAAATAGCTTCGGTTGTTCTTATCAACCAGGTTATTCATCCCCATATAGCGCTTGTCCGGGGCATACCGGGTCACCACTTCCAGATTCCGCCGGGGCTGGCGCGACACATAACTCACCCCATAGGCAATCCCTGCCGAAACCCCGATCACATAATCCGTCATAACATTTGCGTCCAAAAGGGCATCACATACCCCGCTGGAAAAAATTGCCCGCAGGGCTCCTCCCTCCAGCACCAAACCATTCTTCATGGGAAACTCCTTTCTTCCTGTCTCATTTTGTTAGGTAGTATTATACTCCTTTCTTCCCCTTTTTGTAAACACTGCCCTAAATTCTTGACACTCTACCACCCCAAGAGGTAGAATAAGCCAAGCAACAAGATCCGGGAGGTATCCACATGAAGACCCACAAAAAAGTTTCTGTCATTCCCATCTACCTGGTGGGCCTTACATGGCTGCTATACGCGCTCCTGCTGCCTCTGTACGCCCCCGTCCACTACATCTTATGCGCCGGGGTGTCTGTGCTGGTATTCATCATCGGAAAAGCCATTTTCCCGGACAAGGTCTACCAGACCCGGGAGGATCAGGAGCAGACTGCCCGGCAAAAGGCCAAGGAAGAACAGGAAAAGGCCCAGGCCCAGCAGGCCAAAGCCAAAGAGGAACCCCTGTCCAAAGATCCCCAGGTGGCCGCCCTCCAAAAGGAGCGGCAGCGGGCCATCTCCGAGATGCGCCGGCTCAACGATGCCATTCTGGATGAAAAAATTTCCGCTCAGATCGACCATCTGGAGGAAGTCACCGGCAAGATTCTGGATCAAGTGATCCAGCAGCCCAAAAAACAGCCCCAGATCCGCCGTTTCCTCGACTACTATCTGCCCACCACCCTAAAGCTGCTCAACGCCTACGACCGCATGGACTCCGTAGGCGTTTCCGGCAGCAACATTGACACTACCAAGCAGAAGGTGGAACAGATGCTGGACACCGTATGTCTGGCCTTTGACAAGCAGCTGGATGCCCTGTTCGGCGAGGAGGCCCTGGACATCTCCACAGACATTACCGTGATGGAAAACCTGCTGGCCCAGGAAGGGCTTGCCGGAATGTCTATGGACGGAGAGAGCGCAAAGAAAGACATTAATCTGGAACTTTAAGGAGAGGATTCCCTGTGTGGAAAAAAATACTGCCCGTTTTGTGCGGGTTTATGACCCTGATTAACGCGGTACGTCTGGGCACACAGCTTTCCCAGCCCGACGCTCTCACGTTGGCCGGCCAGGGACTGATTACCCTGTTCTGGCTGACTCTGACCGTACTATGCCTGCGCTTTCTCACCGACCGGAAACGAAAGAAGGATTGACGCTGTTCCCACGAAAGAAAGGAGCACTGCATGGGCAACTATCGGGACTCTATCAGCAAGACAGAATGTCTTATCAACACGATCATCTGGTCTGTCATTCCCGGGCTGCAAATCATTTTCTTTCTCAACTATGGCCATACCATTGAATCAAGCGGCGTAATTTTCTATACGCTTCTCCTGCTCATTCAGCTCGCCGCCGCCGCGTTTCACTGGTACCGCTATCTGGCCTATGACAAAAAAGCAACGAAATAACCGTATTCTGAACTAGGAGGAACCCACATGAGCGATGAACTGAACATGACCCCGGAACTCACCCTGGACCCCGCCGGCTCTGCCGCCGCTCAGGCTGCCGCTCCGGAACTGACCCTCGATCCCGCTCCCGCCGCCGACACCGCCAGCGCTGAGGAGCAGGCTGCCCTTCAGGCCAAACGGGACGCCAACGCCGTAAAGCTGGACGAGTCTATGCTCACCGAGGCCGAGCGGAAAATGGTGGAGGAGTTCTCCCAGAAGATTGATGTCACCGACTCCAACCTGGTGCTCCAGTACGGCGCCGCCGCCCAGAAGAACATTGCCGCCTTCTCCGAAAGTGCCCTGAACAACGTCAAAACCAAGGACTTGGGCGAAGTGGGCGAGGCCCTGTCCTCCCTGGTGGTGGAGCTGAAGCACTTTGGAGATGACGAAGAAAAGAAGGGCGGCATTTTTGGTTTCTTCCAGAAGAAGAAAAATGAGCTGGAAGCCATGAAAGCCAGCTACGCCAAGGCCGAAACCAACGTAGACAAGATCGTCAAGGTTCTGGAAAACCATCAGGTCACCCTGATGAAGGACATTGCCATGTTCGACCAGATGTATGAGCTGAACACCAAGTACTATAAAGAGCTCACCATGTATATTCTGGCCGGCAAGAAGCGCCTGGAGTACCTGCGCACCCACGACCTGGCCGAGCTGAAAAAGAAGGCCGAGGAAACCGGCGCCCAGGAGGACGCCCAGGCCTATAATGACTTTGCCAATCTCTGCGCCCGGTTTGAGAAAAAGCTCCACGACCTGGAGCTGACCCGGATGATCTCCATTCAGATGGGCCCCCAGACCCGGCTGCTGCAAAACAACGACACGCAGATGCTGGAGAAGATCCAGTCCTCGCTGGTGAACACCATTCCCCTGTGGAAGAGCCAGATGGTGCTGGCCCTGGGGCTGGAGCACGGCCGTCAGGCAACCGCCGCCCAGACCGCTGTCACCGATATGACCAATGAGCTTCTCAAGAAGAATGCCGACCTGCTGAAGATGGGTACCATCGACACCGCCCGGGAGGCCGAGCGCAGCATCGTGTCCATTGAGACCCTCCAGCACACCAATCAGCAGCTGATCACCACCCTGGATGAGGTCATGAAAATTCAGACCGAGGGGGCCCAGAAGCGGAAAGAGGCCGAGGCGGAGCTGGGCCGCATTGAGGGCGAGCTGAAGCAGAAGCTGCTGGAATTAAAGGGCTGAAACTATGAAATTCTTTCGTAAAACCTGGGTCGCTGCGGCGCTCTCCCTGATCATGATCCTGGTGGCCGTGGCCATTGGACAGGCCAAGGACCATGAGTCCGCCCCAGCCAGTCCTACGGATCTGGGGCTGGATCACACCCTTTCCACCGCGCAGTACGATCAGTACGTCATGGACGATGCCGGAGTTCTCTCCGACGAGGAAGAGGCGAGCATCAGCCTCTATAACGCCAACTGGGTGCAGCGCTATGACAGCCTCATTGCCGTAGCCGTGGTGAATCAGACGACTGCAAGCGTGGAGGACTACGCCTACGATCTGGGCACCCGTATGGAGCTGGCCAGTGCCGACGGCGTGCTGGTCATCGACGTAGGCAGCGGCAGCAGCTATCTGGCGGTAGGGCCGGACTATCCCATGAGCGACAGTCAGATCACCTCCTACATGAACAGCTACCTCTACGCCGATGTGACAAACCAGAAGTACGGTGACGGCGTGCTGAACCTGTTCCAGAATATTAACGAGTACTATGTATCGGAGTTTGGCCTGGGGTATCTGGACAACACCCGCTCCGCCTACTCTACCTCCCCCTCCCAGGCTCTGGTGGGACTGCTTATGCTGGTGGCGGCGGTGATCATCGTGGCCTCCCTCATTGATTCCATCCGGTACACCACTTACCGCAGCCGTTATTTCGGCGTGGTCAATCCCCCCGTGATCTTCCGCCCCATTCTGTTCTGGCACGGCCCCGGCTCCGCCTGGTACCGGCGGCGCTGGCATCGTCCGCCTCCCCCTCCGCCTCCCGGTGGAGGACGGGGCCCCGGCGGCGGCTTTGGCGGCTTCTCCGGTCCCGGCGGTTTTTCCTCCGGTCCTCGAGGTGGTGGCTTTGGCGGCAGCCGAGGCGGCGGCTTCTCCGGCGGTCGTGGGGGCGGCTTCGGCGGTGGCCGGGGCGGCGGCTTTGGCGGTGGCCGGGGCGGCGGCTTTGGCCGCAGATAGCCAGTCGGCCCCCATTTTATCAAATCTCTTCTCTTTTACACGCGGACTGCTCCCGGGCAGTCCGCATTTTTATGCCCTCCTGAGGCACATCTTTCGGACATACCCCAGGCTGCCTGCGCATAGGATGGAACCAACAAACGATAGGGGTGTTGCTTCCATGCACAACAGCTGGAATGAAAACAAAATTTTTCTCCGGGGAAGGCTGTCCGCTCCCCCCACGCTCTCTCACGTCAACCACGCTACCCAGTACTATCTCCTCCCTCTCACCGTCTCCCGGCTTTCCGGGGCGGAAGATTGTCTCAACGTCATTGCCGCCGCTCCTTTGCTGGAGGGGCTCAAATTGGACAAAGGCGCGCCGCTCACCGTTTCCGGACAGGTACGCACCTTCAACAACCGCAGCGGCGTGGGCAGCAAGCTGGTGGTCAGCGTCTTTGCCAAGGTTCTCTCCCAGGGCTCCGGCGGGGATGAAAACCACCTGGTCTTGTCGGGCACCATTTGCAAAGCTCCCGTCCTTCGGGCCACGCCCCTGGGCCGCACCATCTGCGACATGATCCTGGCGGTCAACCGCAGGTATGGGCGGGCAGACTACCTGCCCTGCATTGCCTGGGGCAGCCTGGCTCACAAATGTGCGGCCATGGAGGTAGGGGACCGGCTCAGTCTGGCCGGGCGGCTGCAAAGCCGGCGCTATAACAAGGAAGTTGACGGACAGCTTCAGGAACGCACCGCCTTTGAGGTGTCTGTGATGTCGCTGGCTCCGGCGGAAGACAATTTTTCCCACGAGGTTGACAATATTTTTTCCTGCGAGTATGATGGGGACAACGATTTGATCCAGAAAGGATGATCCCCATGTCTCACATCTATACCAGTGTAGAGCAGCTTATCGGCTCCACGCCCCTGCTGCACCTGACCCGTCTGGAACAGCAGCTGGGCTGGAAGGCTCAGGTACTGGCCAAGCTGGAGTATCTCAATCCCGCCGGTTCGGCCAAGGACCGCCTGGCGCTCTATATGATCAACGACGCGGAAGCCCGTGGTGTGCTGAAGCCCGGCGGAACCATCATCGAGCCCACATCGGGCAACACGGGCATTGGCCTTGCCATGATGGGCGCCGCCCGGGGCTACAAGGTCATTCTCACCATGCCGGACTCCATGAGCGCGGAGCGGCGGGCCATGCTGGCTGCCTACGGCGCCCAGCTGGTGCTTACTCCTGGAAAGCTTGGCATGCAGGGAGCGGTGGAGAAGGCGGAAGAGCTGAAGGCCTCCATTCCCGGAAGCTTTATCCCCCAGCAATTTGAAAATCCCATGGGCCCGGAGGCCCATTACCGCACCACCGGCCCGGAAATCTGGAAGGATACCGACGGCAAGGTGGACATTTTGGTGGCCGGCGTAGGCACCGGCGGCACCCTTTCCGGGGCGGGCCGCTATCTGAAGGAGCAAAATCCCGCCCTCCAGGTCTTTGCGGTGGAGCCCGACGCCTCCCCGCTCCTCTCCGGCGGTCAGGCCGGGCCTCACGGCATCCAGGGCATTGGAGCCAACTTTATTCCCAAGGCGCTGGACCGCACCGTCTATGACCAGGTCATTCGGGTGACCAACGAAAACGCCTTCCGCATGGGTAAGGAAATCGTCCGGCAAGAGGGTGTGCTGGTGGGCATCTCCTCTGGCGCAGCCCTGTGGGCAGCCGGAGAGCTGGCTAAGCTGCCGGAACATGCCGGCAAAACCATTGTGGCCATCCTGCCCGATTCGGGAGACCGTTATCTCTCCTCCGAAATGTTCCAGTGAGAAAAAAGCCGCCTTAAAAGGCGGCTTTTTCGCATATTTTTGTCCGGGACGAAAACACTAGGGATACATCCATTTGTAAAAGGAGGTATCTCTATGCAACCATCCCGCTTGTTTCGCCGGGCTGCGGTTCCCGTTCTGGCCCTGGCGATGGCGCTCTCTCTGACCCTGCCCGCCTCCGCCTTCTTCTGGAACATCAAAAAGGAGGCTTCCGCCCCTCAGGACTTTTCCAAAAATGGCATGATCGGCTCTGTCATCTCGTTCACACCGGAGGAATTTGGTGTAACCGAAAACAGCGCGGATCCCCTGGTGCAGATTACCCTAGATGTCCTGCCTGACTCCGGGGCCGGCGTTCTCTGTATGGGCAGTGAACCCCTGGAGGCCGGCTGCGCGGTGGACGTATCCGCCCTGAACGGTCTGCGCTTCCAGAGCGCCCAGAACCCCACCCTCACCACCACGTCCTTTGCCTTTACCCCCACCTTTGCCTCCGGGCAGCAGGGCGGGC
>CAUFAM010000064.1 GCA_959022875.1 uncultured Oscillospiraceae bacterium
GGAGCGAAGACGTTCTTACCCGCCTGATCCAGCAGGTTGCAGGACAGATAGGTGTACTGGGCCTTGGTTTGGGCCAGGTCCAACAGCACATCCATGCCGTAGTCAAACTCATGGTTGCCGGGAATGGCGTAGTCATAGCCTACATAGTTCATGATGTCCACCAGGCTGGCACCCTGGGTCAGAGTGCCGATGGGGCCGCCCTGAATGGCATCGCCTGCATCCACCAGGGTGACCCGGTCTTCGCCGTACTGGGCTTCCATCTCCTGACGGAAGGCAGCCACGGCGGCGTAGCCGCCGGTGGCGGTGTGGACATCATTGGTGTGCAGAATGACCACAGGGTCGCTCTCCGCTGCCATGGCCGGAACGGCCAGACCCAGGGTGAGGGCGGCGGTCAGCAGGAGGCTGAAGAGTTTTTTCATAAATTCTCCTTTCTGTCTACAGGCCTGTGAGATCAAAGGGCGGGGTATATTCCTCCTTGGCACTGGTGCGTTCCTGGGTGAAGCCCTCCAGGCCAAGGTTTCCCATATATTCCTGGGCGGCCCGCATTTCCCCCGGGCGCAGCCGCCGGTTGATCTCCGGAAAGCGGGACTCCAGCTCGCCCCAGGGGGTATACTGGCTCATGAGGGAAAAGAGAACGGTTCCCTTGGGAAACTCCCGGGCCACCCAGTCCATCACCGCCTTGGCCTGAGGGAGCTGGCCGGGCAGAATGAGGTGCCGGATGATGACGCCCCGGGTGAGAAGTCCCGCTTCATCAAACTGGCAGGGGCCGGTCTGGCGGACCATCTCCCGGATGGCGGCGGTGGCCATCTGGGGGTAGTCGGCCGCGGCGGAGTAGCGCCGGGCGGTGTTGCTGTCCAGGTATTTGAGGTCGGGCAGATAGATGCTTACCAGCCCCTCCAGGCGTTTCAGGGTATCCACCTTGTCATATCCCCCGGTGTTGTATACTACGGGGACTGGGAGAGAATGGCGCTCCAACAGGGCTTTGACCACATGGGCATAGTGAGTGGGGTTGACGAAGTTGATGTTGTGGGCCCCCTGGGCAACAAGCTCATCACAGATTGCGGCCAGTCGCTCCGTGGAGACGGCTTTTCCAAAATCCTGGTGGCTGATTTTTTCGTTCTGACAGAAGACACAGCCCAGGCTGCACCCGGAAAAGAAGATGGTACCCGATCCCCGGGTGCCGGAGATGGGAGGCTCCTCCCACATATGGAGGGCGGCCCGGGCCAGAATGGGGGTTTCGGGCATACGGCAGGCACCCAGGCCCTGATCGGCGGTGCGCAGCGCCCCGCAATTTCGGGGGCAGAGATGACAGATCATAGCTCCTCCTTAAAACCGGCCCAGATGGTCGGCTACTGTTTGGGAAAAGGACTGAAAGGCGTTGGGCAGGGCGTAACGGTCCCGAAGATCTCCCCGGCTGGCCCACACCCAGCCCTCGGGGAGCGCAGGGGAGGGCAGCGTCACAGCCTGAGCAGTCATGTGCCACTCAATGTGGGAAAAAATGTGCTTGCCGGTGCCTGCTTGTTCCACCCGGCAGGGTGAGAGCCCCCACCGGGAGAGCCAGTCCTCCTCCCCGGCCAGCTCATTGGGGTATTCCCACAGCCCGGCCAGAAGACCCTTGTCCCCACGGCGGCGCAGGGCCACACGGTCGTTGTAAAACAGCAGGTATACCGTGCGCGCCTCCAGCCGCCGGGCCTTTTTAGCTGCCTTGACGGGCAGATCGCCGGTTCTCCCCTCCTGAAAGGCGCGGCAGAAGGGGGCGGCGGGACATTTTTCACACAGGGGAGCCCCGTTGGGCAGGCAAACCGTGGCTCCCAGCTCCATCATGGCCTGGTTAAAGTCCCCCGGGGCATCCAGGGGGATGATTTCTTCCAGAGCCCGGGTAACCTTTTTCTTCATGGCGGGGGTGGAGATGTCTTCCTCGTCCCCGCAGATCCGGGCACTGACCCGCAGCACGTTGCCGTCCACGGCCGGGACGGGCAGGTGGAAGGCGATGGAAGAGATGGCGCCTGCGGTGTAGTCGCCCACTCCAGCCAGAGCGCGAATGTCTTTATAGGTGTTTGGGAATACTCCCCCGTGGCACTCCATGATCTGAAGGGCGGCCTTTTGCAGGTTTCTGGCCCGGCTGTAATAGCCAAGGCCCTGCCACAGCTTCATTAGCTGCTCCTGGGGCAGAGCGGCCAGGTGGGCCACCGTGGGGGCGGCCTGTAAAAAGCGGCGGTAGTAGTCCAAAACTGCGGCAACCCGGGTCTGCTGCAGCATGATTTCAGACACCCAGACGTGATAGGGGGTAGGATCGCTGCGCCAGGGCAAAACCCGGGCGTTCTCCCGGTACCACAGCAGCAGGGGAATGGGTAAGTGCTGAAGCTCCTCCACTGGGGGGCCTCCTCTCAAGGAAATGTTTGTTCTATCATACACCCTCCCGTCTGAAACTGCAACAGAGAGGAAGTATAACTAAATAGCAATAACTTGCATAATGGATTTGGGGATGGTATTTCTATGGGGGGAGTGGTAAAGTCTTCACCAGGGACAAGGTTAAAAATTTAACGATTTACTGGCTGCCGCTCTTGTCAGCAGATTGGAAGATTTTAACCGAAATCTCCATCATTCCTTTTTCATCCATCCTTCCAGATCAAACCAACAAGGGACGCCCTCCGGGCGTCCCTTGTTGGTTTTGTTATGCTTCTGACAAAATAGTCTCCACAGCCTGCACCATCTCATAGACCAGGCAGTCGCAGTGGGGCTTGCGCGCCTCGCCCCGCTCCTGGGCGGCTTTGAGCAGATCGGCGCAGCTGGTGCTCTCCCGGTCGAGCTTGAACTGGTGCAGCAGCTGGGCCACCTTATGGTCGTCGCAGCCCGTCATGCCAAGCACCATCAGAGCGCCGGACAAAGCGCCGCAGACGGAGCCATGGCGCATGCCGGAGTTGAAGAAGGTGCCCAGGGCAAAGGCCTGCTCCGGAGTGAGGCCCATCTCGTTGGCAAAGGTGACCAGCACCGACTGGCAGCAGTTATAGTGTACTTCTGTGTTGGCCCGCAGGGTACGGGCCAGTTCCATGTGGTTCATACAACAATCTCCTCGTTATTGGATTTTATCAATGACCATCTGCTCATAGCGCAGATATTGATAGCCGGACTTTTCATACAGGCGGATGGCGCTGCGGTTGATGTCGTTGACCTCCAGCCGGAAGCGCCGTGCGGTGGGATACTGGCGCTCGATCCAGGCCAGAATTTCCCCCCCAAGGCCCCGGCCCCGGAAGGCGGGCATGAGATAGATCTCCTCCAGAAAGACGCACCGGCCCCCCACTTCGGCGGAGTAGCACTGGGTAATGTAGATGTAACCTGCGGGCTGTCCGTCCACCTCAATGAGAATGCCCCGCAGCAGAGGTTCCAGAGGGTCGGCGGCGTCCTGGAAGGATCGCTCCATGATTTCCGTCTCCACCGGGTGGAGTACGGCATCCCCCTGGTAAAAGTCCTCTACCATGGGCAGAATCAGCGCACGGTCTTCTAAGGTGATGTCGCGGAAGGTAAGCATGATGGTTCTCCTTTTAATTAAAGATATCCGGGGTGTCGGCAAACATCTGCCGCACCCGCTGAAGGACCGGGCGGTTGTCCGGAAGGGACAGTGCCGGGTCCTGGGTGAGCAATTGGTTGGCGGCCTGCTGGGCCTCCTGAAGCAGGAGCATGTCCCCCGACAGATCGGCCAGCTTCATCTGTGGCAGGCCGTGTTGGCGGTTTCCAAAGAAATCGCCGGGGCCCCGGGCCTTCAGATCCTCTTCCGAGATCCGGAAGCCGTCTGTGGTGGAGGCGAGGGTGCGAAGCCGGGTGATAGCCTCGGCGCTGTGGGTGGCGGTGATGAGTACGCAGTAGGACTGGTGCTTGCCGCGGCCGACCCGGCCCCGGAGCTGGTGAAGCTGGCTCAGACCAAAGCGGTCGGCATTTTCGATGATAATGAGGGAGGCATTGGGCACATCCACGCCCACCTCCACCACCGTGGTGGACACCAGCACCTGAATCTCGCCCCGGACAAAGGCGGCCATGGCCGCCTCCTTTTCCCTGGGCTTCATTTTCCCATAAAGAAGGCCAAGTGTCAAATCGGGGAAAACCTCCCGCTGCAGCTGCTCCGTATAGGTCTTCACTGCCTTTAAATCGGAGTTGGAGGGGGTGTCCCAAGTGGATTGCGGCCCAGTCTCTGGATTATCCTCCACCGCGGGGCAGATGATATAGACCTGCCGCCCCTGTGATACCTGTTTGCGCACAAACTGATACATCCGCTGGCGCTTGTCTTCCCCCACCACATAGGTTTCCACCGGGGTGCGGCCGGGGGGGAGCTCATTGATGATGGAAATGTCCAAATCTCCGTAGATGATGAGGGCCAGAGTGCGGGGGATAGGGGTGGCAGACATGACCAGTACATGGGGAGGGGGCATGCCGCCGGTCTCCGACTTTCCGGCCAGGGCAGAGCGCTGGGCCACGCCGAAGCGGTGCTGCTCGTCGGCCACGATGAGGGCCAGACGATGAAATTCTACACCTTGGGAAATGAGGGCATGGGTGCCCACGGCAAAGTCAATTTCCCCGCAGGCCAGCTGGGCACGGATCTGCTTTTTCTCCCTGGGGGTCAGCGACCCGGTGAGCAGCCCCACCCGCACCCCGGCGGGGGCGAGAAGGGCGGAGAGGGAGCGGTAGTGCTGCTCGGCAAGAACCTCGGTGGGGGCCATGAGGGCGCACTGATACCCGGCCTTGGCGCACAGCCACCCGGCATAGGCGGCAACCACCGTTTTGCCCGAGCCCACATCCCCTTGGACCAGGCGGTTCATGGGCCGCCCGGAGGAAAGGTCCAAGGAAATCTCCTCCATCACCCGCAGCTGGGCGGCGGTGGGCGTAAAGGGGAGCAGGGTAAGGAATTCCTCCCGGGGCCTTGTGGGAATGGCGCAGGCCAGGGAAACCGCTTCCCTCCGATGCCGCAGAAAACTCAGGCCTACGGACAGGTAGAAAAGCTCTTCAAAGGTGAGCCGCCGCCTTGCCAGATCCAGGGCGCGCTCATCCTGGGGAAAGTGAATGTTCTCAACCGCAAATTCCAGGGCGGCCAGGCTGTGCTCCTGGCGGATATGCTGGGGCAAGGTTTCAGGCAAGGCGGCCGCGCAGGGCAGGGCCTGACGGACCAGGGAGCCCATCAGATGGTTGCTGAGTCCGGCGGTGAGAGGATAAATGGGAACGATGCGGCCGGTGACGCTCTGCTTGCCCGCATGCTCAAAAATCGGGTTAATCATGGTGCGCCGGCGGCCTTGTTCCTCCACGGTACCGAAGAAAATGTATTCCTCTCCCGCCCGGAGGGCCTGCTCCACATAACCCTGATTGAAAAAGGTCAGATGGAGGGCACCGGTGTGATCCACTACCTTCACCTGCACCAGCTCCAGACCCTTGCGGATCCGGGCGCGGCGGGGGTGCTCGGCGGCCATGGCGCAGATGCAGATCCGCTGGGCCAAAGGGGCTTGGCGGACGGTATAAATCTGCCGCCGGTCCTCGTAGTCCCGGGGGTAGTGGGCCAGCAGATCACCAGCCCTTGTGAGGCCCAGCTTTTCCAGCTTTTTGGCGCGCTGTTCCCCCACGCCGGCAAAGTCCAGCAGGGGGGTATCCGGTGTAATCGTCACGCAGGGGCCTCCTTTCCGGTGGTTTTTCCCATTTTAACACAGCTTGCAGCGGGAGTAAAGGCGAACAGACACCCTTGTCAGGGCTGAGAAAGACAGGTATAATAAACGGCGACAAGAACCAGCAAGGAGGATGGAACATGTATATTTTAAACCTGCTCCCGGTCAATGAAGCGGAGAAGAACGAATTTGAGGCCATCGCCCCCGAGGCCGTCCATGTGTACGCCGGGCGGCGGACGGTGACCCGGGAACAGTTGGAGGCGGCTACCGTGATTCTGGGCTGGCCCAGGGCGGAGGAGATGAAATATGCCCGCAGCCTTCAGTGGTTCCAGAGCATGTGGGCCGGGACGGAAGAGTATGAGGGGATGCTGCCCCAGGGGGTGTGCTTCACCAACTCGGCAGGCTCCAACAGCCGCTCGGTGGCCGAGCATATGCTGGCCTCCCTGCTGGCGGTATGCCGCCGGCTGCCCACCTACCGGGATTCCCAGAAGGCCCACCGCTGGGAGGACGAGGGGGCCATGAAGACCCTGCTGGGCGCCACGGTGCTGGTACTGGGGGCAGGGCATATCGGCAGTGAGTTTGCCCAAATGTGCCGGGGACTGGGGGCCCATACCGTGGGCCTGAAACGGACCGTGCGGGGCGAGGTGCCCGGCTTTGACCAGGTGGGTACCATGGAAGAGCTGGAAGGGTGGCTTCCCCAGGCGGATGTGGTGGCCATGGCCCTGCCCCATACCCCGGAGACAGCGGGGCTGATGAGCGGGCAGCGGCTGGAGCGGATGAAGGACGATGCCATCCTCATTAACGCCGGACGGGGCTCCGTTTTGGATCAGCAGGCCCTGGCCAAGGTTATGAAAGAGGGCAAGCTGTGGGGAGCGGCCTTGGATGTGACCGATCCCGAACCCCTGCCCCAGGACAGC
>CAUFAM010000065.1 GCA_959022875.1 uncultured Oscillospiraceae bacterium
AGATGAAGGCCGCCATTGACGCGCCCGGCATCGAGGTCAAGGAGCTGCCCTGCCGTTACCCCCAGGGCGCTGAGAAGGTGCTCATTGAAAATTGTACCGGACGGGAAGTTCCCTTCCCCGGCCTGCCCTCTGACGTGGGCGTGATCGTCATGAACGTCACCTCCGTGGCTTTCGTGGGCAAGTACTTAAAGACCGGCATGCCTCTGGTCACCAAGCGTCTGACCGTGGACGGCGACATCATCAAGGAGCCCAAGAACGTTGAGGTGATCATCGGCACTCCTGTCCAGGAGCTGATGGACTTCTGCGGCGGCTTCACCGATGAGCCCGGCAAGGTTCTCTACGGCGGCCCCATGATGGGTAACTGTCTGGCCAGCCTGGAGCAGCCCATTCTGAAGAACAACAATGCGGTTCTGGCCTTCTCCAAGAAGATGGCCCAGACCCCCAAGGTCACCAACTGCATCCACTGCGGCCGGTGCACCAACGCCTGCCCTCTGGGCCTGTCCGCCAAGGAGATTGTCCAGGCCTACAATGCGGGCAATGTGGAGTTGCTGCAGGAGCTCAACGCTGATCTGTGCATGAGCTGCGGCACCTGCTCCTTCGTCTGCCCGGCAAAGCGGCCTCTGGCCCCCTCCATTGCCCTGGCTAAGATCATGATGAAGAATGGAGGTAAGAAGTAATGGCCAATAAACTGATCGTTACCGCCGCACCTCATATTACCGGTGCGGACTCCACCCAGAAGATCATGCAGCGGGTGTGTCTGGCCCTGGTGCCCACTCTCATTGCTTCTGTTGTGATCTTTGGAGTCAACTCCCTGATTATTACCGCCATCACTGTGGCGGCCTGTGTCTTCTTTGAGTGGGGCTACTGCAAGCTGGTAGGCCGTGAGAACCCTGTGGGAGACTTCTCCGCTGTGGTAACCGGCCTTCTGCTGGCCTTCAACCTTCCCTCCACTCTGCCCTGGTGGATGCCCATCGTGGGCGCTTTTATCGCCATTGTCATCATCAAGCAGCTCTTCGGCGGCCTGGGCTATAACTTTGCCAACCCCGCCATCGTGGGCCGTATCGCCATGGCCGTGGGCTTTGCCGGACGTATGTCCACCTACGGCTTCCCCCAGGGTGCTGACGCCGCCACCTCCGCCACTCCTCTGGCCCATGTGGCCGATCTGGGCGCGGGCGACTATGTGACCCTGCTGCTGGGCAACCACGGCGGTGTGCTGGGTGAGACCTGTGCCATCACCCTGATCGCCGGCGGCATTTACCTCATCGCCACCAAGGTCATCAGCCCTGTCATCCCTGTGACCTACCTGGCCACTGTGGCTGTGCTCAGCGTGTGCTTCGGCCTTGACCCCATCGTGCAGCTGCTCTCCGGCGGCCTCATGCTGGGCGCCTTCTTCATGGCTACCGACTATGTCACCTCTCCCACCACCCAGAAGGGCAAGCTGGTCTTCGGCATTGGCCTGGGTCTCATCACTATGATGATCCGTCACTTCGGCACCATGAACGAGGGCGTGTCCTTCGCCATTCTGCTGATGAACCTGCTGGTTCCCTATATTGAAGTGCTGACCCGGCAGGATAAGCTGGGCATCGCCAAGGTGAAAAAGGGAGGCGAGAGCAAATGAGCAACTGGAATCGAGTTTTTAAGCCCATCGTGGTGCTGTGCGTCATCTGTATCGTCATCACCGGGGCTCTGGCCGCCACCAACAGCGTGACTGCCCCTGTCATCCAGGCGGCAACCATCGCCGCCCAGAACGCCGCCCGTGCCGAGCTTCTGCCCGAGGCTGAGGGCGCCTTCACCAAGGTGGAGGGCATCGAGGTGGAGAACGTCTCCGACGTGTATACCGCCGACAACGGCACCGGCACCGTCATCACCTGCGCCGGCAAGGGTTACGGCGGCACCGTCACTGTAATGGTGGCGTTTAGCCCCGACAATACCATCAAGCAGATCAAGATCACCGAGTCCTCGGAAACCAAGGGCATCGGTACCAACGTGACCGAGAATGCCGAGTACTGGGCCAACTATAACGGCCTGTCTGCGGCTCAGGCCCTGGTGCTGGGCAGTGATGTGGACGCCTACTCCGGCGCTACCGTATCCAGCAAGGCCGTGAACAACGCTGTGAACGCCGCCATTGAGGCGTACAACGCAATCGCTTGAAAGGCAGGTGGAACAAGATGAGTAATAACAGCAAACTGAAAATTCTGACCAACGGTTTTCTGAATGAAAACCCGGTTCTGCGGCTTGTCCTGGGCACCTGTCCCACTCTGGCCGTCACCTCTATGGCTTCCAACGGCATCGGCATGGGCCTTGCGGCCACCTTCGTGCTGATCTGCTCCAACATCGTCATTTCCGCCCTGCGGAAGATCATTCCCGATCAGGTTCGTATTCCCTGCTACATCACCGTCATCGCCGGCTTCGTGTCTGTGGTGCAGATGCTGGTCAAGGCCTATGTGCCCGACCTGGACAAGGCTCTGGGCGTGTACCTGCCTCTGATCGTGGTGAACTGCATCATCCTGGGCCGTGCTGAGATGTTCGCCTCCAAGAACGGTGTGGTTGACTCCGCTCTGGACGGCCTGGGCATGGGCATCGGCTTTACCATCACCCTGGTGATCATGGGCTCCATCCGTGAGATCCTGGGCGCCGGCACCTGGATGTCCGGCCTGGGCAGCCTGATCCCCGCTCTGGGCGCTGACTTTGACATCCAGGTCATCCCCGAGTCCATTGACCCCTTCACCATTATGACCAGCGCCCCCGGCGGCTTCTTTGTCTTCGGTATCCTGATGGCCGGCGCTACCTGGCTGACCTCCCGCCCCAAGAAGAGCGAGAAGGCTGCTGAGGCTGTGGAAGGAGGCAATGCGTAATGGAAATGGCACTGAAGCTTGCCAGCATCTTCTTCACCATGATTCTGGTGGACAACTACGTGCTGGCCAAATTCCTGGGTATCTGTCCCTTCCTGGGCGTGTCCAAAAAGCTGGACAGCGCCGTAGGCATGTCTCTGGCCGTTACCTTCGTCATGGTCATGGCCACTGCCGCCACCTGGCCCATCTACACCTTTGTGCTGTCTCCCGCCGAAGCTGCGGGCACCAGCCGTGACCTGGGCTATCTGCAGACCATCGTGTTCATCCTGATCATCGCCATCCTGGTGCAGCTGCTGGAGAACTTCCTGAAGAAGTTCGTTCCCGCCCTGTACAAGGCTCTGGGCGTGTATCTGCCCCTGATCACCACCAACTGCACCATCCTGGGCGTGACCATCCTGAACCTGGACAACGGCTACAACTTTGTGGAGTCCATTGTCTGTGCTGCCGGCGCCGGTATCGGCTTCCTGGTGGCCATGGTGCTGTTCTCCGGCGTGCGCCGCCGCGTGGAGCAGGCTGTCACCCCCAAGTGCTTTGAGGGCCTGCCCATCACTCTGGTGGCTGCCGCGGTTACCTCCCTGTCCTTCATGGGCTTCGGCGGTATCGTAGACGCCATCTTCAAGGTTTGATAGGAGGGGGAGTAGAGTATGGATCCGATTATTCTGGCAATCATTATTGTCACCGTCATCGGCCTCATTGGCGCGGTGATCCTGGTGGCCGCCTCCATCTTTATGTATGTGCCCGTGGATGAGCGTGTGGAAAAGATCACCGCCGTCCTGGCCGGCGCCAACTGCGGCGCCTGTGGCTGCGCCGGCTGTGCCGACTACGCCAAGAGCATCGTGGAAGAGGGCAACGCGGTCAACAAGTGTACCCCCGGCGGCGCTGCCTGTGCCGCTAAGATCGCGGAGATCATGGGCGTGGAGGCCGGTGCCTCTGTTCCCATGAAGGCGGTTGTGATGTGCTCCGGCACCTGCAACCAGACCTCCAAGCGCTATGAGTTCCAGGGCCTGCAGAATTGCCAGGCTGTCAAGGGCTTCTACGGCGGCGACGGTATGTGTAAGTACGGCTGCCTGGGCTACGGCGATTGTACCCGGGCCTGCGCCTTCGATTCCATCCACATCGTGGACGGCATCGCCAAGGTGGACTACGCCAAGTGCGTGGGCTGCGGCGCCTGTGCTGCCGCCTGCCCCAATGCGGTGATCAGCATTATCCCCGAGCACAAGCGCAAGCCCGTTGTCCAGTGTCTCAACAAGGACAAGGGAGCCGACACCCGCAAGGCCTGCACCGCCGGTTGTATCGGCTGCATGAAGTGTACCAAGGTGTGTCACTTCGATGCCATCACCGTGGAGAACAACCTGGCCCACATCGACCAGGACAAGTGCAAGGGCTGCCAGCTGTGTGTCAAGGAGTGCCCCGTGGGTATTATCCACGTGCCCGCCAACAGCTGAGAAACACAAACAGCATAAAAAGAACCCCCGGCCACTCAGGCCGGGGGTTCTTTTTATGAACGGATCAATCAAACTTAGTCGCGCAGCCAGCTTGGCAAGGTTCGGGCCTTTACGCTGGATACAATGCCCATGGCGGCGTACAGGGTGATGACCGAGGAGCCGCCGTAGCTGATAAAGGGGAGGGTTAGGCCCATGACGGGGAGCACATAGAGGCACATGCCCACGTTCAGCGTGATCTGAATGAAGAGCATTCCCGCAATGCCCATGCAGACATAGGCGTCAAAGGGGGAGCTGGCGTGGCGGCCCACCCAGATGCACCGGAGCACCACGCCGCCCAGAATGAGCAGCAGCAGTAGGCAGCCTACAAGCCCAAGCTCCTCGCCGCATACGGCGAAGATGAAGTCTGTGTGCCGGGCGGGAAGGGTGTGGGAGTATTCCGACTGGGTGTAATCCCCCTGAAGAAAGCCCTGGCCGAAGAGCTGGCCAGAGCCGATGGCCAGAATGGAACGGGTCTGCTGGAAGCCCCGGCCCTGAGGATCCAGGTCGTGGTCCAGAACCACCCGGAAACGCATAATGCGGTAGTCGGTCCACCATTTGGTTTCCGGCAGGACAAAGAGCCATAAAATCACCACAGTCAGGATGAGGCCTCCGCCCACCAGAAGAAACCAGCGGATTTTGACCCCCGAGGCCCAGGCCATAAAAGCGAAGATGACCATATACACCACGCACATGCCCATGTCTCCGCATACCACAGCGATGAGGCCCAGCATGAAGATGGTGTGCCCTCCGATCTGAATGAGGGAGGGGAGGGAGCTGATGTCCCGCTCCTGTTCCTGGATTTTGGTAATCTGGAGACTCAGGAGGAGGATAAAGGGCAGCTTGACGATTTCGTTGGGCTGCATGTCCACCGGAAAGCCGGGAATATGGATCCAGTTCAGGTTGCCGGAGTTGTAGTCCTCGCCCAGGGGCGTGAGCAGGAGCAGAATAAACACCACGTTGAAGGCCAGAATATACTTCCAGTTCTTCTCTACAAACAGGTGGAAGTCCACCATGGTCAGCAGCATATAGGCCACAACACCCAGGATTACAGCAATAGCCTGAACCATGAGCGTACGGTTGGAGTTCAGGTACCGGGTGGCGGAAAACACCAGCAGCAGACCATAGCCGCTGGCCAGCAGACAAAGGGAGAGCAAAATCAGGTCTCCCTTTTTCAGAAACTCCCGGAGGGGAGAGAACAATGTGGTCAAGGCTTCACCTCCTGAAAGGCGGCCCCAACAGGGGCAGCAAGGGAAAATAAAATCGGTCCGATCTATTTTAGCACATTTTAGTGGAAAGGCAAACCATATCGTGGTATAATCTCCTGGATGTATGAAAATTTTCTGTGAACGGAGGGATGGCTTTGTCCGTCCGCTATGTAACTAACAATGAGGAGGAGACCCAGACTCTTGGGGAGCGGCTGGCCGGGGCGCTGAAGCCTGGAACAGTCATCGCCTTTACCGGAGACCTGGGGGCGGGAAAAACCGCCTTTACCCGGGGCCTTGCCCGGGGGCTGGGGATCCAGGAGCGTGTGACCAGTCCCACCTTTACCATTGTCAACGAATATGAGGGAGGACGGCTTCCCCTGTTCCACTTTGATATGTACCGCCTGGGGTCTTCCGATGAGCTCTATGACATCGGCTGGGAGGACTACCTGGCCCGGGGCGGGGTGTGCGCCGTGGAGTGGAGCGAGAACATTGACGACGCTCTGGACCATGACACCGTCCGGGTGGACATCCGCCGGGGGGAGCATGAGGGACAGCGCCTCATTGAGATCGGAGGGATCGAACTGTGAATATTTTAGCCCTGGAGTCCTCCGCGCCTGCCTGTTCTGCCGCCCTTGTGCGGGATGGAGAGCTGGTGGCCCAGAATTATCAGAACAGCGGCCTGACCCACAGCCGCACGTTGCTGCCCATGGTGGACGATATGCTCCGCAACTGTGGGGAGAGCCTGGAGAAGGTGGATGTGATCGCCGTGGCGGCCGGGCCTGGTTCCTTTACAGGCCTGCGCATTGGAGTGGCCACCGCCAAGGGGCTGGCCTGGGGGGAAGGGAAGCTGTGCGCCCCCTGTTCCACTCTGGAGTCCATGGCCTGGCCTCTGGCCCATATGGAGGGGAAACTCATTGTATGCGCCATGGACGCCCGGCGCAAGCAGGTCTATAACGCTCTGTTCCTGGCCCTGGGGGACAAGCTGGAGCGGCTGAGCCCTGACCGGGCCATCTCCC
>CAUFAM010000066.1 GCA_959022875.1 uncultured Oscillospiraceae bacterium
GCCAGATCGTCAAGACAGCCATGACTAACAAGAGCCTCTACACCAATGTGAGCATTAAAAAGACCGGCTATGCGGAAGTTATGCCTGGCCAGTCCATCCGCTACGACTTCAGCGGCATTGCCAACAACTCCACCACCAGCCTGACCTCCTTCTACTGGCGGGATACCCTGCCGACCCAGGCGGTGCGGCTGGATAAGATCATCACCGGAACCTACAATGTGGCCGGAAATTATAAGGTGGTCTACCAGACGAACCTGAGCGGCGGAGCCTGGCGCACCATGTATGACAACCTGAGTACTATGCAGAGCTACACCCTGGATGCCTCACCCGCCGCGCTTGGCTTGGCCTCCAACGAGTATGTGACAGCGTTCATGGTGTCCTTCGGTGTGGTGCCCGCCAACTTCCGGCAGGTGGAAGCGCCAAGAGTTTACTGCAATGTGGTCTCCTGGCTCACTGGCGGAAGTCAGTTTGTCAACCAGGTGGATGCGGGCGGCGTCTACGATGGCCAGTGGATCATGGCTACCAGCCGGTGGGTCACCAGGGTTTATAAGCCGTCTGAACCGCTTCCAAAGACCGGGTATTAAACACGACACGGGGCCGTCCGAAGAGGACGGCCCCCATTTTATGGAGGTGTAATCGATGAAACAGGTAAAACGGTATCTGCGGCCTATGGTTATGCTCCTTCTGCTGATCTTGATTTGCGCGGTCCCTGCGTTTGCCGCGAACGGTGATGTGGCTGGGGCTGTGGAACAGACCTGGAATGACGCGGCGGCCCAAATCAAGACGGTGGTGGACAATGTGGTATTCCCTGCGCTGACCATGGTGCTCGCAATCGCCTTCTTTGTAAAGCTGGCCCTTTGCTACTTTGAATACCGGAAGCATGGTCAGTTTGAGTGGACTGGGCCGGCGATCCTCTTTGTCTGCCTGATTTTTGTCATTCTGGCCCCCAACTACATTTGGGGGATCGTTGGAATTTAAAATGATGGACCATTGGTTTCCGGAGGTGAGAAAGAAAACATGTTCATTTGGGACTTTGTGGCCAATCCCATTATGGACGCCCTATTGGACTGGTTTTATAGCCAGATCGTGGGCTTTCTGGGGGCCTTTTTTGCCCAGATGGGCAATATGGGCGTGGAGCTGTTTGAGCTGGAGTGGGTACAGATGGTGGTGTTGTTTTTCTCACGCCTGGGCTGGGCGCTATATGGGGTCAGCTTGGTGGTGTCAGGGTTTGAATGTGGGATTGAGTACGCCTCCGGACGGGGCGGAAACATTCCGCAGGCGGCAATGGACGCCCTCAAAGGCTTTTTGGCGGTCAACCTGTTTACTACGGTTCCGCTGCGGCTGTATACGCTGGCGGTGAGCCTCCAGGGCACCTTTTCCGCTGGGATTACCGGGGCGGGGTCCGGGATCGGAGATCTTGGTGCGGCGATTCTGGAGAACATGGAATCCACTTCCTTGACAGAAATTGCCGCTTCAGGCCGTTGGGGGATCGGAACCAATCCGCTGATGCTGCTCTTTTGTATCATCCTTATGGCCTACGCTGTCATTAAGGTATTCTTCGCCAACCTCAAGCGCGGGGGGATTCTGCTCATTCAGATCTCCGTGGGCAGCCTCTATATGTTCTCCATTCCCAGAGGCTACACAGATGGATTTGTCCAGTGGATGAAGCAGGTCATCGGTCTGTGCCTGACCGCCTTCCTCCAGGCCACCATTCTGGTGGCGGGGCTGATGGTATTTCGTGAAAACGCTCTTCTTGGCCTGGGCCTTATGCTCTCGGCGGGAGAAGTGCCCCGAATCGCGGGGACCTTCGGCCTGGATACCACCACCAGAGCCAATATCATGTCCGCTGTGTACACGGCCCAGGCAGCGGTGAACACCACCCGGACCATTGCAACGGCGGTAATCCGATAACATGTAGGTTTTGCTTGTCTTTGCGCCTTCTTTTTGTTGCCTTTTGTGAATGGCTTTTCCTTCTGCGTTCGGGTATGTTTGCTTTGCAATTACATAGACCAGCAGGAGGTGGAGCTATGAACGACTATATGAAAGCCCTGCACCAGCGGTTCTGCCGGGAGCCGGATTTCAGAGAAATGGAGGAAGACATTGAGAACACCCGACAGAAGGTGCGGGACTGCCTAGACCGGGAACAGCGGCGGACCTTGATGCACCTGGTGGACACCCAAAATCTGCTGCGGGAAGAAACCTCTGTGGCCAGCTTTATGGCCGGGTTCAAGCTGGCCTGGGGAATTGTGCGAGAACTGGAAACAGATGGCCTGTACTCCTTTGAGCAGGAGGAGGCGCAGCGAAGTGGCCGTCAGGATGAACTGGGAGAGGAGGCATAGGCATATGGAAGAAAGGATGAAACATCTCTGTGCGCCCATCCCCGCATCACTCCATGCCAGGGTGCGGGAGGGGCAGGAAAACTCCGGCAAGACTCTGGGCCAGTACATGACCTGGCTGCTGACACAATTCTATGAAAATGAGAGAGGAGTGAACACAAGTATGGCAGACAAACGGACGGTGGCCTTCCAGGTGCCCGCGGAGCTGTTCGAACGGTTCAAGGCATATCTGGAGAAGCACAACATCAAGCAAAACGCCTTCTTCCTGGACTGTATCCAGCGGGCGCTGGCAGACGACACCCAGTCAGCCGCCCACCAGTGAAGGAAAAAGCCCCCGCTGCGGCGCAGCGGGGGCGTACGCTTTGGATCATGACAAAGTTTCGGCGGGTTCTGTTTGGGGCGCCTCTTTCCGGTGCACCAGCGCGCTTTCCACCTGGTGGCCGCGGATAGAGGTCACATGGATGGCAAGGCCGCAGGTTTCCACCTCCACCGTGTCGCCGTCCAGGGGGATGACGGCCAGAGCGCCGAACACCAGGCCGTTGAAGGTGTCAAATTTGTTGCAGGGCAGGGAGATTCCCAGAGCCTGGGCCACTTCGTCCAAGGGCGCTTCCCCCCGGATTTTCCAGGTGGAGGCGTCCAGCGCCTCTATGAGGGGGAGGGGCTGGCTGCACAGTCCCTCATCGCCCAGGTCGCCCACCAGTTGCTCCACCAAGTCGTTGATGGTGACGATGCCAGTCATGCCGCCGTATTCGTCCAGCACCACGGCCAGGAGATGGCGGCCGCCCTTCATGTTGCGAAAGAGTACGTCCGCCTTCACACTTTCCGGGACAAAGTAGACCGGCTCTACGGCCCGCTCCATGACGCAGGCCCGGCTTTGATCTTCCAGACGGAAGTAGTCCTCGGCGTTGAGGATTCCCACCACATCGTCTGCAGATTTTCCGCACACGGGGTAACGGGTGTGGCGGCTATTATGGATGGTGCTGGCCCACTCCGCCATGCTCTCCTCCAGCCACAAGATGGTGAGATCCGTGCGGTGAGTGGCAATCTCGCCCGCAGTCAGATCGTCAAACTCAAAGACATTCTGGATAAACTGCTTTTCCTCGTGGTCAATGGTGCCCTTTTGGGTTCCCACATCTACCATCATACGGATTTCTTCCTCGCTGACGGTCTCCTCCTCGGCGTTGGGGTCAATGCCCAGCAGGCGGAGGACGGCGTTGGTGGAAACGGTCAGGAACCATACGATGGGGGCAAAGAGGGTGGCGATGGTGGAAATGAGGCCGGAGATGCCCAGGGCCAGGGATTCCGCCTTGCGCATGGCCACCCGCTTGGGCACCAGCTCGCCGAAGATCAGGGTAAAGTAAGACAAAATGAGGGTGATGATCACCACCGCGATGGCGTCCAGGGTGGCGGCGGGGACCCCTACGCCCAGGCTGACCAGCCAGCTCACCAGGCCGTCGGAAAAGTTCTCCGCCGCAAAGGCGCTGCCCATAAAGCCGGACAGGGTAATGGCAACCTGGATGGTGGCAAGAAACCGGGCCGGCTGGCTGGTCAGGCGGGCCAGGCGCAGGGCGCGCTTATCCCCCTCCGCGGCCAGCTGGGCCAGCTTGGCGTCGTTGATGGAAATGACAGCGATTTCCGCGCTGGCAAATACGGCGTTCAGGGCAATCAAAAATACCTGCAATAAAATCATAAACCAAATAGACTGTTCCAATGTAAGCTCCTCCTTATGGATCCAAAACTGCAAAAAGACGCAAAAAGACACAGCCTGTCACGCTACTCACGCAGACGCAGGCTATGTCCACTCCAATGTTGTCTCTGGTTGCAGCAGCATAAGGGGGGCTGGGCGGGGGTGTTACTGTCATCGTCGTCCATACTCGCGATCACCTTCTCCTTTCTTGTCATATTGGCTCATATCTTACCAAAGGGAACGGGGAGCGTCAACCGAAAACACGCAAATTCGCATATAGATTGTGTTCAGATTTTGGGATTCCGGTTGCGATTTTGCATGTTTGTAAACAGAACACAAGACTTGTTTCAGGAGGCGATGGAATGTTTATCTACCCGGAAAACTTAAAGGCAAAGCCCATGCTCTGGCTATGGCAGCTGCGGGACATTGGGATCATCGGCGTGGCCTTGATTCTCTCTGTTCTGGCGCTGGTTCAGGGCCTGGGTATGGCCCCACTGGTCATTACGGTACTCTATGCCTTTCTTGTCATCCAGATGGACGGCTCCAGTATTTTGGATTTTCTGCTGCGCATGGCAAACTTCTTGTTCCTGCGGCAGCAATTTTACAAATGGGGGTTGGAGGAATGAATCGAAAACAGAAACAGATGTTAAAGCAGCAACAGACCACCAGGCAGCTCATGGGAATCCGGCGATTGACGCCCCACGGCTTGACAGTGGGCAGTGAGGAATTGATTTTCTTCCTCATCTACCCGGAAAACCTCTCCGTTCTGTCTCTGGATGCCATCGGCCAGCGGGTGCGGGCGTTCACTGCTTTGCTCAAGGCGAACCCGGACACGGAGCTGCTGGCCCTGGACTCCCAGGAGACCTTTCGGCAGAATCGGGAGTTTTACCGAGCGCGGCTAGAGGAAGAGACCAATCCAGCCCTGCGGGAGCTGCTGCGCCAGGATTTAAGCCATCTGGACTCCGTTCAGTCCGCCGCCGCTACGGCGCGGGAATTTGTTCTCGTTGATCGGCTGGATGAGAAATCTGCGGCGGATGAAAGCGGCCTGCGGCAGAGAGAAAAAAGTCTCTCCGGCTACGGAATCTCTCTGCGTCTAGCAGAGGAGCAGGATGTGAAGCGGCTCCTGTCGGTCTACTACCGCCAGGAGATGTTGTCGGAAGAGGCTGAGAATGTGGATGGAGAAAGGGCGGTGACCCGGCATGGATAAGAGAAAGAAAAAGAAAGCTGAGGCGTCGGCTCCGGCCAGACCCAAGGAGTTCCTGGACCTGATCGCGCCGGCGGCGGTGAAGTTCAACACAGACCATTATATTTTGGGCGGCACCTACCGCACCGTCATGGCTCTGCGGACCTATCCGCCTGCCACAGAGGAACTGGCCCTCCTGCGGCGGCTGGGGGAAATGGAGGGCGTCACCCTGCACCTGATGGCACGGACCGTCACAGCGGCAGAGGAGAACGCCATCCTCCACGCGGCTACCAACAAGAGCCGGATGGAGCAGAGCAATGTGAGCAACATGAAGCAGAGCGTCACAGCCGAAGCGAAGCTTCAGGATGTGGTCACCCTCATCCATAACCAGCGCCGGGAGCAGGAGCCCCTGGTCCACTGCTCCGTGTTCCTGGAGCTGACGGCGGGCAGCCTGGATCAGCTGCGCTCCCTGCGCAGTGCGGTCAATGCCGTCCTCATTCGGGAGAAGCTGGCGGCCGACCCACTGCTCCTGCGCCAGCGGGAAGGCTTCCTGTCTGTCAATCCGGCGGGCCGAAACGCCTTCGGTTCCTTTGCCGAGCGTGTGCTTCCTGCCTCCAGCGCGGCCAATCTCTATCCCATCAGCTACTCCGGCAAAACAGACCCCAAAGGCTTTTTCATCGGCAGGGACAAGTATGGCACCAACATCATCCTGGACCTGGACCGGAGAGCGCCGGACAAAACCAATGGCAACGCCATCATTCTGGGAAATTCCGGCCAGGGCAAGAGCTACCTGTTGAAACTCCTGCTGTGCAATGTGGCCCTGTCGGGAAAGTCGGTCCTCTCTCTGGACTCGGAGCATGAGATGGAGGAGCTGTGTGGGAAACTGGGCGGCTGCTTTTTGGATTTCCTCAGCGGCCAGTACCGCATCAATCTCCTGGAGCCCAGGCGCTGGGACGATGGAAGCGATCCCAATGACCCGGAAGAGCCTGCGGCGTTTCGGGGGACGCTCCTGGCCCAGCACATCTCCTTCCTGCGGGATCTGTTCCGTGTGTACAAGGATTTTGACACGCCCCATATTGACACCCTGGAGCTGATGGTGGAGCGGCTCTACCACAAGTGGGGAATCAGCGAACAGACGGACTTCTCCAACCTGCGCCCAGCGGACTATCCTGTCCTGTCCGATCTCTACGACATTATAGAGGAGGCGTACCAAAATTATGAGCGTGAGGAGGATTTGAAACTCTATCCGCCGGAGATGCTGCGGGACCTTTTGCTGGGGCTTCATTCCATGTGCAAAGGCGCCGACGCCCGGTTCTTCAACGGCCCCACAAATATCTCCTC
>CAUFAM010000067.1 GCA_959022875.1 uncultured Oscillospiraceae bacterium
GAAATTTGGTGATTGAAAAGTGGGGGCGGAATGGCACAAGCACTGCCCCCCTGGAGGGCGTCAAATTTGAGATCAAGTACGCTAACGGGCAGTATGTGGACGCCGCCGGGGGCACCCTGTCCTCCAACGGGCTCTACTACACCGACTCCACAGGGAAGATCACCCTGTCCGGGATCACCGGCACCGTCATCGTCACGGAACTGGAGAGCGTGTCAGGGTACACTATCGACCCGGACAGCCAGAGCCAGACCGTCACCATCAACCCCAACGACACCCAGATCCTCCGGTTTTATAACGATGCCGTGGGTGGCGTCGAGCTGCTGAAGGTCAGCTCCGCCGACAAATCCCAGCGGCTCTCCGGCGTGTCCTTTGAAATCCGCCGGGTGTCGGATGACGCTCTGGTGGACACCGTGACCACCGACAAGAACGGCCGGGTGTTCCTGCCCCTGGAGGACGGGGCCTACTACGCCGTAGAGGTCGAGAGCGCGGAGGGCTTCAAGCTGGACGATACCCCCGTATACTTCACGGTGGAGAACGGTAAAACCACCTCCCTCCGGGTGGAAAACGAGGCCGTCAGCGGCATTCTAATCCACAAGACCTCCAGCGCCACCGGCGAGGGCATCTATGGCGTGACGTTCCTGCTTTACGACAGCACCAATACCCCCATCGGGCAGTACACTTCGGACAACGAGGGATATGTCTGGATCGAGGATTTGCCCGCCGGCCGCTACTATCTGCGGGAGCTGGAGAATGAGGGCTATGTCCTGGACACAGAGAAAAAGACCGTCTATGTGAAGTCCGGGGAGACCACCGAGATCGAATGGCAGAATACTCCCATCCTGGGACAAATCCAGATCATCAAGAAATCCGCCAACGACAACCCCATCAACGGCCTGTCTGCCGGGACTCTCCTGGAGGGAGCTACGTTTGAAATCTACGACAAGGCCGGGAACGTGGTAGACACCATCCGCTCTGACAGCCGGGGCCGGGCCGTGTCCAAGCTGCTCCCCCTGGGCCGCTATACCGTCCGGGAGACCGTATCGCCGGATTATTACGCTATCAACCCCGCCGTGATGAACGCCTACCTGGAGTATGAGGGGCAGATCGTCACCTTTGAGGTGGAGAACGACAGCGTTTCCACCGGCGTCAATATCAAAAAGACCGGCCCCACCCAGGTTGTCTCCGGCCAGCCCATCCAGTACACCCTCACCGGCATTGGCAATACTTCCACTGTTCCCCTTACCTCGTACTACTGGAGGGACGCGCTGCCTGCCCAGGTGACTTTGACCCGGATCGTCACCGGCACCTACAACCAGCAGCTCGCCTACAAGATCGTCTATAAGACCAATCTCTCCGGCGACACATATCTAACCCTGGCCGACAACCTCTCCACCACACAGAACTATGTGCTGGACGCCTCACCCACCGCCCTAGGCCTTGCCGCCAACGAAAAGGTGACGGAGTTCATGGTGGTGTTCGGCCAGGTCAAGGCGGGCTTTGCCCAGGTGGAGACGCCCTATGTCCATGGAACCGTCGCCCAGGGACTTGCCAACAATTCCAGTTTCGTCAATGTAGCCGACGTGGGCGGGCTCTACAACGGCCAGTGGATCATGGGGGTGTCCCGCTGGGTGACTTCCGTGTATGCCAAGCCGGAGCCCCTGCCCCGGACGGGTTATTAAATCTCACCGTGAGACGCATTTCGACAGCAGGTGAGACCGGCCAATGAAACCACGACCTCACACCAGCGGCGTTCTCCCCTGGGTGCTGCTGGCCGTCCCCGTCCTCTATCTGGCGGCGCTCCTGGCCTCCGGTTATGAGGACGGCATGACGGTGTTTGACCTCATGGGGCGTTTCAGCACTCTGCTGGAACGCCCCTTTGCCATCCGCTGGACGCCTCATACCCCCAAATTTCTGCTGGGGGCCCTGGTGCTCTATGCCTTTTCCGTGGTGCTGTTCCAATCCACCCGGCAGAACCGGCGGCCCGGTGAGGAACACGGCTCCGCCCGCTGGGGCGACGCCAAGCAGCTTTGCCGCAAATACCAGGACAAAAACCCGGAGAACAACGTCATCCTCACCCAGCATATCCGCATGAGCCTGAACAGCCGGAAACACCAGCGGAACCTCTTGCAGATCGTGGTGGGCGGCAGCGGCTCCGGCAAGACCCGGTATGTGGTCAAGCCCAACGTCTACCTCGCCAACGCCTCCTATGTCTGCACCGATCCTAAAGGAGAACTGGCCCGGAACACCATCCCCCTGCTACTCCGCAAGGGATATGTGGTCAAAGTGTTTGACCTGGTGGATCTGGAACGCTCCGATTGCTACAACCCATTCCGCTATATCCGCAGCGACGCCGACGTGCTGAAGCTCATCAGCAACTTTATCCGCAACACCACCCCCAAGAACGCCCACTCCAACGACCCGTTTTGGGAGAAAAGTGAGACAGCCCTGGACTGCGCCCTCATGCTGTACCTGCTCCATGAGGCGCCCCCGGAGGAGCAGACCATGGAAATGATGCTCACCATGCTGGAGTACGGCGCGGCCAAGGAGGGGGACGGGGACTACCAATCCCCCCTGGACCTACTGTTCGAGGGGTTGGCCGAGGAGGACCCCAACCACATCGCCCTGCGGCAGTACCGGGTATTCAAACAGGCCCCCAGCGAGACGGCCATGAGCATCCTTATTACCGCCTCCGTCCGCCTGGCCCCGTTCACTTTGCCAGAGGTCCAGCGGATCACCGCAACGGACAACATGGAGCTGGAGAAGCTGGGGGAACGCAAGCAGGCCATCTTCTGCATCATCCCGGACAGCAACGACGTCTCGCTCAATTTCCTGGTGGGGATGCTCTACACCCAGGCATTTCAAGAGCTTTACTATCAGGCGGACAAGGTGCATGGCGGAAGTCTGCCCGTCCCTGTCCGGCTCATGTTCGACGAGTTCGCAAATGTCGCCCTGCCAGATGGATACGTCCGGCTCCAGGCCACTATGCGCTCCCGGAATGTGATGGCAACTATCATTCTGCAAAATATCTCCCAGCTCAAAGAGCTTTTCAAGGATTCCTGGGAGGGCATCATCGGGAACGCGGACGCCTTCATCTACCTGGGCGGCAACGAACAGAGCACCCACAAGTATGTGTCCGAGCTGCTGGGTAAGGAGACCATCGAGACGCGCACCTCCAGCCAGAGCAGGGGGCGCAACGGCTCCTACTCCCAAAATTTCCAGCAGGCGGGCCGGGAGCTAATGACGCCGGACGAGGTGCGGATGCTGGACAACCGCTATGCCCTTGTCCTGGTGCGGGGCGAGGCCCCGGTCATCGACGAGAAATACGATCTCATGCGCCACCCCAATATCAAGCTGACCGGGGACGGCGGGGCCACCCCCTATATCCACGCCAGCCGGTGCCTTTACAGCGCCGGCGACCTGGATTTCACCTTTACCTCTTTAGACGAGGTAGAGATCATTGACGAATTATAAGGAGGAATTTGGAACATGAAAAGACCCGTATCTGGCCAAAAACGGGGGCGGAGCGCCATGCGCTTTTGGGCAACACTGGTGATCGCCCTCTCTGTGCTCACCGTTCCGGCCCTGGCCGCCCCCAGCGGTAGCGGCGGCGGGAGCGATCCGCTGACCATCGTAAACAATCTGTCGGATTTTATCTTCTCCATCATCCGGGTACTGGGCATCATCATTCTGGGCTGGGGCGTGGTGCAGGTGGGCATGTCCATCCAATCCCACGATGCCAGCCAGCGCACCCAGGGCTTTCTTTGTCTGTTCGGCGGCTTGATGATTGCCTTTGCCAAGGAGATTCTGACCGCCATCGGGGTAGTATGACGGAGCGGAAATACAACCGCATCCTCTGGTGCGACCTGACACCCAACGGGTGGAGCGTGTGCTTTGAAACCCCAAACGGAGCCCTGTTCAACCGGCTCTACATCGGGTACAGCAAGACCGAGGCCATGCGGAGGGCACGGACGGAACGGCCCTGGGACGACAACATTGTAAATCAGCCACCGCCCCGGCCCCGCCGACACAGACGATAATGAAAAAGAGGGGGATTTGTGTCCCACCGTGAGACGCAAATCCCCCTTCTGCCTGGAGGTGATTTGCTATCAGTGACAACTGGATCGTGGGGCTGCTGGAAAACGCCCTGTCTGGCTGGAACAGCAAGCTGGCTGAGATATGGACCCTGCTCGCTCAAACCCCGGAGACGTTCAAGGGCGGGGATATATGGCGCGTCATTACCGGCGTCAATAACGCCCTGGTGGGGATCGGTTACGGCCTGCTGGTCCTGTTCTTTGCTATCGGCATCTTTCAGAGCGCCGCCAGTTTCCGGGACTTCCAGCGCCCGGAATTTGCCCTGCGCCATTTTATCCGCTTTATCATCGCAAAGGTGGCCGTGGGGAGCTGCATGGAGCTGATGACTGCCATCTTCAATATCTGCGGTGGGATCATCAATACTGTCATGGGCGGCGTGAGCTCCTCCATCTCCACGGCGGCCACCCTGCCCACGGAGATTGTTACCGCCATCGAGAGCCTGGGCCTTCTGGAGAGCATTCCCCTCTGGCTGGTGTCTTTCCTGGGCTCCCTGGTCATCACGGTTTTGTCTTTCGTTCTGCTTTTGACGGTCTACGGGAGGTTTTTCCGCCTATACCTGTTCACCGCCCTGGCGCCTCTGCCCCTGGCCTCGTTTGCGGGAGAGGGCACCTCTGCCAGCGGCAAGCAGTTTATCAAATCCTACATCGGTGTGTGCATGGAGGGGGCGGTGGTGGTGCTGGCCTGCATCATCTACTCCGCGTTCCTCTCCAGCAGCACCCCGGCGGCGGACGCCACCCTGGGCGCCGCTACCATGGTCTGGCAGTATGTCGGCCAGATGGTATTCAATATGCTGATCCTCACCGGCCTGGTGCGCGGCTCCGACCGCATCATCAAGGAGATGTTAGGCTTATAAATGCAGGAGGGGGCGGGCCCGCGGGCCCGCCCCCTCCTGTGTTTCCGGCTCAGTCATCATAGTGGATAGGGATATACTGCCCATCCTCCGTGATCTCGTACATGGGACGGGCGGTTGCCAGCAGATAGCCCCGCGCCGCCCGTTCCTCCTGACGCCAGCGGATGATCTTCAGCGCCCACCGCAGGACGGCGTACAAAATCAGCGCCGCCAGAATGAGCAGGTATTTGGTGTGCTCCGCCTCCACCCACGCAGGCGCAACCGTCTTAACGATCATCACATACAGCACCGCCGGGAGCAGGTGGATCTTCGCCAGGAGGGTCCCGGCCAGGCCCACCACGAACAGGGCGCCCCAGAATTGCGCGAACAGGATCAGCAGCTCCAACATACAAAAGCCCTCCTTGTCAAGTGTTTTCTTGAATTTTCGCAACTTTTCCTATCAATATTATCCCGCGTTTCAAAATCCTTGTCAAATTTTCGCAAGAATATGAGGTGATTTTTTATCGAGATCAAAATTCCCAAGGAAGTCCGCAAGCACAAGGAGACGATATTCTTCGGCCTGACCGCCCGGCAGTTTTTTTGCGCTGTGATCGCCGTGGGAGCGGCCGCCGGCATTTACCTGGGCCTGGGACCGGTCATCGGAAAAGAGACGGCAAGCTGGGTGTGTATCCTGGCCGCCGCCCCGGTAGCCCTGGCCGGTTTCTTCCACTACAATGGCATGACCCTGGAGCAATTTTTGTGGGCCGTGGTCAAATCGGAATTTCTCTTTGCCGGGGGCAGGCCCTTTGCCTCCGAAAACTTCTACTACAACCTCCTGCGGCGGAAAGGAGGCCAGGACTTTGATTAAATCTCTCCTGGCCGCCAACAAGAGCGAACGGGACAGCTTTTTCATCCCCCGAAGCGTCCAGCAATCCATCCCCATCCGGCGGATATATGGGGACGGCATTTGGCAGGTGGGCCGGAAACACAGCCGGACGTGGCGCTTTGCCGATGTCAACTACGCCGCCGCCTCCGAGGAAGAACAGCGCGCCATCTTTCTCTCCTACGGCGGCGTCCTCAACTCCCTGCCCACTGACGCCGCTGCAAAAATCACCATCATCAACCGCCGCCTGGACCCGGTGGACTTCCGCCGCAATATCCTGATGAAAGAAAAGGGGGACGGCCTGGACAAATACCGCCGGGAGGCCAACCAGATTTTGACCCAGCGGGCGGCGGAGAGCAATAATTTGGTCCAGGAAAAGTACATCACTCTCTCCATCGCCCAGAGGAAGATTGAGGAAACGCGCTCCTACTTCCGCCGGGTGGACGGCAACCTGTCCAAGAGCTTTGGCCGCCTGGACTCCGGGGCGCGGGCCCTCTCCAACCATGACCGGCTCCGCATCCTCCATGACTTCTTCCGCCCTGGTGAGGAGGCATACTTCACCTTTGACCAGAGCGCCTGCATCCGGCGGGGCATGGACTTCCGGGACCTGATTTGCCCGGACGGAATTTCATTTAAGTCC
>CAUFAM010000068.1 GCA_959022875.1 uncultured Oscillospiraceae bacterium
AGGAACCGCATACCGCCGCTCTGACTGCCACTGCGGCCGCGTCCGTCAAGTCCCCCAAATACATCTTCCTGTTCATCGGCGACGGCATGAGCTACCCCCAGATCCAGTCCACCTCCGACTACCTGGGTGCCCTGAAGGATGCTGACTACTGGCAGGCCCAGCCCAGTCTGGATGACAACCAGGGCGCCATCCTCGACGGCCCCGAGTACCTCAACTTTATGAACTTTGAGGCTGCCGGCTCCGCCGTCACCTATGACTCCAACTCCTTCGCCCCCGACTCCGCTTCCACCGCCACCTCCATCTCCACCGGCCACAAGACCTATTCCGGTTCCATCAACGTGGACGAGACCGCCACCGTGGAGTATGAGACCATCACCGAGAAGGTTCACGATCAGCTGGGCATGAAGGTGGGCGTCATCTCCTCCGTCAACCTGAACCACGCCACTCCCGCCGCCTTCTATGCCCACCAGGCCAGCCGCAACGACTACTACGACATCGGCCTGGAGCTGGTGGAGTCCGGCTTTGAGTACTTCGCCGGCGGCGGCCTGCTCAAGCCCACCGGCGCGGAAGGCAACCAGGAAGACCTGTACGCCCTGGCGGAGAAGGCCGGTTACGACGTGGTGAAGACCCAGGCCGAGGCCGAGAAGGTCACTGCCGACAGCGGCAAGGTCATCCTCATTGACGAGAACCTGGCCGACGGCGACGCCATGGCCTACGAGCTGGACCGCACCGACGACATGTGGTCCCTGGCTGACTACGTGGAGAAGGGCATTGAGGTTCTGGACAACGACAAGGGCTTCTTCCTCATGTGCGAGGGTGGCAAGATCGACTGGGCCTGCCACGCCAACGACGCCGCCTCCTCCATCCACGACACCCTGGCCCTGGCCGACGCGGTGCAGGAAGCCATCGACTTTGCCGCCGAGCACCCCGACGAGACCCTCATCCTGGTCACCGGCGACCACGAGACCGGCGGTCTGACCATTGGCTTTGCCGGCACCGATTACGATACCTACCTCAGCCAGCTGGAGAACCAGAAGATCTCCTTCGCCAAGTTCGACAGCGACTATGTCTCCTCCTACAAGACCAACAAGACCTCCTTTGAGGCCGTGCTCACCGACATCGAGAAGCTCTTCGGTCTGAAGGTTCAGGGCGAGGAGGGCGACCGTCTGGTGCTCACCGACTATGAGCTGGGCCTGCTGAAGACCGCCTATGAGAAGTCCATCAACGGCACTGCCACCGGCATGGCCGAGCAGGAGGAGTATGTGGCCTACGGCACCTACGAGCCCCTCACCGTCACCATCACCCACATCCTCAACAACAAGTCCGGCGTGTCCTTCACCTCTTACAGCCACACCGGCCTGCCCGTAGCGGTCTTCGCCGACGGCGTCAACGCCGATCAGTTCAAGGGCTACTACGACAACACCGACATCTTCAACAAGCTGGCTCAAATGCTGGCCGTCAAGTAAGCATTCTCTCTCTTCCATGGCCCGCCCCGGCCGTTCCGGCCGGGACGGGCCGTCCACATTCTTACCTCCAGGAAAGCCGGTGATGTTCCATGACACGCATTCCCCTGGGCACGCGCCTGTCCTGTCTGGCCTGTGCCGCAGCGCTGCTTCTGTCTTTGTTCGCCTACCTCTTTCCGCGCTCCATTCCCCTTTCCACCCAGCCGGAGGCCTCTGCTGCATTTACTCGGGCGGCGCAAATTTTATCTCACTATTCCGTCCGCCGCTGCGTTCATACGCTCACAGGCCTGCCCAATCCATCCGGCGTCCACGCCATCCGTCTGAGTAACTCTCATACATACCTGTCCTTTCCCGACCACAGCCACGTGATGATCAACGGAATGGTCTACCGGATCGGATGGCTGGACGATTACCAGGGCCTCAAGCTCCTGGACGAGCTGAGCTGGGCCCTGGGCGTGAATGAAACCTATCTTTCCGTATAAGGAGTTGCCATCTATGCCTCACTTCACCCTCTCCCCCCAGTCCCTGCGCTACCACGCTCCGGTCTGGGTGTGTCTCATTCTGGTTTTGATCCTGATTGTCCTGCCCACGGGCTACGAAGACAACGTCGTCTTTCAGGAATCGGACATCCGTCCCGCCCTGGTGCTGGAAACGGACGACTCCACCGTCATCGACACGGGCCTGGTGCGTTCCGGTGAACAGCGCTGCCGCCTGGAAATCCTCAGCGGCCCCTTTAAAGGGCAGATTACAGAGGGCAAAAACGCCCTCAACGGCTCGCTGGAGCAGGACAAGATCTTTGCCGTGGGAGACAAAGCCCTGGTGCGCATCAACTACGAAGGGGATCAGATCCTCAGCGTATCCATGATCGATCACTACCGCATGCCCTGGGAGCTGGTGATGGGCGGCATGTTTGCGCTGCTGCTGGTGTTGTTTGCAGGAAAGACCGGAATCCGGGCGGTGCTGTCCTTCATCCTCACGGTGCTGATGATCTGGAAGGTGATGGTTCCCCTGTATCTGAAAAACTGGAACCCCATCTGGGTGGGGCTTTTCATCACCCTGGCGCTGACGGTGCTCATCATCGCCCTGGTCTATGGCTTTGACCGGCGGTGCGCCGCCGCTGTGTCCGGCTCGGCTCTGGGCATTTTGGTCACTTGTATCATGGGCATGGTCTTTACGGATCTCTTTCAGATTCACGGGGCGGTGATGTCCTACTCGGAGAGCCTTCTTTACGCCGGGTATCAGGATCTGAATCTCACCCGGATCTTCATGGCCTCCATCTTCATCGGCGCCTCCGGCGCCATTATGGACCTGAGCGTGGACATCACCTCGGCGGTATACGAGGTGGTGGAGAAGCGGCCGGATCTGGGCTGGTGGGAAGCCGCCCGGTCGGGCATGAATGTGGGCCGGGCCGCCATGGGCACCATGACCACCACCCTCCTCTTCGCCTACTCCGGGGGCTATGTTGCCCTGCTCATGGTCTTTATGGCCCAGGGCACTCCCCTGTCCAACATCTTCAACTACAAGTATGTGGCCGCCGAGCTCATTCACACAGTCATCGGCTCCTTCGGCCTGGTCACCGTGGCCCCCTTCACCGCCCTGTGCGCCGGGTTCTTCCTGGCCAAGGGGAAACACGCGGTTTGTGAGCAGGAGACAAAGCAGGTATGAAGCAAAAATTTTGGCTTTGCTGCGGCGTAATGCTGCTGGGCTGTGTGCTCATGCTGGCCGGCTCTCTGACCGAAAGTTCCCTGCTGTATGTCCCCGGAATTCTGATCTTTTTTGCCGGAGTTCTGCTGGAATTTATGCTCATTCGCTGTCCCTTCTGCCACCGCTATGTGGCCCTCTATGCCCCGGGCAAATTCTGCCCCCACTGCGGCGGAGAATTAAAATAAATCTGCATCACATAGGTTTCTGTCCAGAACCGGCAAACAGCCGGCGGCCCATTCCCGGGCCGCCGGCTGTTCTTATGATTTCCGTTTTGTCCGCCGCCACCACAGCTTGCGCCCCATATACCGGAGATTGATGACCGCCAGATAGAATACCAGCACCGCCACCCCGGCCGCCAGCCCCACAAGGCCTAATGCAAACCAGGCGCTTGCCGCGGCCAGAATGAGCTGTGCCAGCATGTAGCGCAGTTCCAGCTTCATATTGTGCCGCCGGCGCTCCAGATCTTGCTCAAAGGACAGGTTCCATACCGTCCACATGGAGCACAGCACCAGCAGGAGCACATTGCCAACGAGAGGCAGCCAGTCCCAGAGCTCCAGGCCATCCCTCAGTCCCGCCGCACTCCAGGCGCAGGTATAGAGGCTGCCCAGCTGGGCGGAGAGGGCGATGACCGTTTTGTTCTCCCGGAGCATGGGGTTGTCCTCTCCGTCCCGCACCTGGGCGGAACGGTCCTCCCCCAGAGACTCAAGGGGCACCTGATAGAGTTCTGCCAGAGCGGCCAGGTTTTCCGCGGTGGGGATGGTCTGCCCTGCCTCCCACTTGGTCACCGCCTGGCGGCTCACCCCCACCCGCTCGGCCACCAGCTCCTGGGAAAAGCCGGTTTTCTGCCGCAGGGTTTTTAACTGTTCGCCCAAGGTCATGTGTCTCGCCTCCTGGGGGTATTGTAGCAGGGACGGCCCTTCAAGTCCAGCAACTGCCCGGCAACTGCGTAAATTAACCGCTCTTTCTGGAACGTACGTTTGACGTTTGGGTGCCAATATGATATAATGGCCTTAATCACTAGGAAAGGAGGGCGGCTTTATGGAGCGGATCATCTTTCACTGCGATCTGAATAGCTTTTATGCATCCGTGGAGCTTCTCTCCCACCCGGAGCTGCGCCACCTGCCTGTGGCGGTGTGCGGCGACCCGGACAGCCGACACGGCATTATCCTGGCCAAAAACGAACCGGCCAAGAAGTTCGGGGTCAAGACCGCGGAGACCATCTGGCAGGCCCGGAAGAAATGTCCCGACCTGGTCCTCCTCCCCGCCCACCACAGCAAGTACCGGGAGTTCTCCAAAAAGGTCAACGGCCTCTATCAGGAGTATACCGACCTGGTGGAGCCCTTCGGCATTGACGAGAGCTGGCTGGATGTGACGGGCACCCTCCATCTCTTTGGCGGAGACCCCCGGTCCCTGGCCAACCGCCTGCGCAATGAGGTGCGAAGCCGCTTCGGTCTGACCATCTCCGTCGGGGTGTCCTTCAACAAGGTCTTTGCCAAGCTGGGCAGCGACTATAAAAAGCCCGACGCCACCACCGTCATTACCCGGGAAAACTTTCAGGCCATGGTCTGGCCCCTGCCGGTCACCGACCTCTTATATGTGGGCCGGGCCGCCGCCCGGGCCTTTGAAAAGTTCGGCATCCGCACCATCGGGGATCTGGCCGCCTTTGACCGGGAGAGCCTCTATGCCCTGCTGGGCAAAAACGGCGTGCAGCTGCACGACTTTGCCAACGGCCTGGACGCCTCCCCCGTGGCCCCCGCCAACCAGCACACCCCGCCCAAGTCCGTGGGCAACGGCTACACCTTCCCCCGCAACCTCCAGGGCCGGGAGGAGATCCGTGCGGGCATCGCCCAGCTTGCGGATCAGGTGGCTGTCCGCCTTCGCAAGTGCGGCATGAAGTGTCAAGGAGTTTCCCTTGCGATACGTGACCCGGCCTTTCGGGACCTGAGCCGCCAGCAGCGGCTGGAGTCCCCCACCGATCTAGGGCGGGAGATCAGTCAGGCGGCCATGGAGCTGGCCCAGAGCTGCTGGAACATGGACTATCCCGTCCGGGCCCTCACCGTCACCGCCATCTACCTCATCCCCGCCGGAGAGGCAGTGGCACAGCTGAACCTCTTTTCCGGCGCGCAGGAGGAGAAGCGGGAGAAGCTTCAGAAGCTGGAGGGAGCCATGGACGCCATCCGGGCCAAGTTCGGCCCCGGGGCCATCGCTCCCGCCTCCGCCCCCCGGGATGGGGGCAAGGAGCGCCACGCTCCGCCGCCCAACGGACACCGGACATACGACGAGGACTAAGTTCATACTCTGGGGCATGGAGGTGAAACCATGCCCCTGTCTTTTTCTGCCTTTTTTACGCAATTGCTGGAAAATCCGGCCCTGCTGCTCACCACCCTGCTGCTGTTGGGGGTACTGCTGGTCAATGGCTGGACCGACGCCCCCAATGCCATCTCCGCGGCGGTAGTCACCGGGGCCCTCCCCTTCCGCCGGGCTGCCCTGCTGGCGGCGGGGTGCAATTTTTTTGGCGTACTGTGCGTGACCAAGGTCAACGCCTCCGTAGCGGAAACGGTCTACTCCATCGCCCGCTTCGGCGGCGGACCCAAGGCTGCCCTCACCGCCCTGTGCGCCGCCATGACGGCCATTGTCCTCTGGGCGGTGCTGGCCTGGGCCCTGGGCATCCCCACCAGTGAGAGCCACGCCCTGGTGGCCGGGATCTCGGGAGCCGCCGCCGCTCTGGAAGGGAGCTTCTCCTGCATTAATCCGGTGGCCTGGTGTAAGGTGCTGCTGGGGCTTGGGCTGTCTCTTCTGGCCGGTTTCTGGGCGGGAGAATGGGTTCGGCGGCGGTTCAATTCTGTAAAGTGGAATGACCATACATTCCGTTTGGCACAGATTCCCGGAGCAGCTGGAGCGGCTTTTCTTCACGGAGCCCAGGACGGGCAGAAGTTTCTGAGCGTCTTTCTGCTGGGCTCCGCCCTGGCCCGGGGCGAGGGTGAGAGCGCCATGGGGGCCGCGCCGGTGTGGCTCATGGGGCTGTGTGCGGGGTGCATGGCCCTGGGCACCCTGATGGGCGGGCGGCGGATCATTGATACCTTGGGCCGGGACATGGTAGACATCGGGCCCCGGGAGGGGCTGGCGGCGGATGGGGCCGTCATGGCCTGCCTGCTGGTATCCACCCTGCTGGGGCTGCCCGTCTCCACCACCCACACCCGCACCGCCGCCCTGCTGGGGGTGGGCTCCGGCGGCGGCTGCCCTGTCAGCTGGCCTGTGGCGGGCAAAAT
>CAUFAM010000069.1 GCA_959022875.1 uncultured Oscillospiraceae bacterium
GTGGTGGCCATGGAGCGCTCCCGGGAATACCAGGGGCTCTATCACGTGCTCCACGGGGTCATTTCCCCCATGAACCATGTGGGCCCTGACGACCTGCACATCAAGTCCCTGGTGGAGCGGGTGGCCGCGGGCGGCATCCAAGAAGTGATTATGGCCACCAATCCCGATACCGAAGGAGAGGCCACTGCCATGTACCTCTCCCGGCTGCTGCGGCCCTTCGGCACAAAGGTGACCCGCCTGGCCTACGGCATCCCTGTGGGCAGCCATTTGGAGTATGCCGACGATGCCACCCTGATGCGCGCCCTGGAGGGCCGCCAAGAAATGTGAGACAAGGAGAGAAGGGCTTTATGCTGCCTAAGCCTACAATTTTAACAAGAAAATATCTATGGTCGGCGGCATTCCGTCTGGGTGTATTCTTGTTGGTGGCGCTGCTCTACATCACTGACTGTACCGCCCTGGACTTTACTGCCACCCCCGTCCCCTCGCTCCCCCTATGGGTTTTGTGGGCAGCGGTCCTGTTTTCCATGGCCGCCCAGCTCAACCCTAAAAGCGGCCTGACCGCCGGGTGCATGAAGCAGTTTCCCAACCGCTTTGACCCCGCTCCCGGCTACTGTTCCCAGGAGCTGAGCAAGGCCGTGTCCTACCAAAACCGCGGAGCTCTGAAAGTGGCGGGAACCTGGGTGCTGGTAAACCTGTTTTTCGGTGTACTCTATGTACGCGGGACACTGCGCACCGCGGAGCTGGTGCTGCTGTGTGCCCTCTACTATCTCTGCGATCTGATCTGCGTGCTGTTTTTCTGTCCCTTTCAGACCTTTTTGATGAAAAACCGCTGCTGCGTCAACTGCCGCATCTTTGCCTGGGGCTCCTGGATGATGGCCGCTCCCCTGATTTTTATTGTCCACTGGTTCTCCTGGAGCCTGGTGGCCATGGGGATCGTGGTACTCATCGTGTGGGAAGTGCGCTTTCGCCGCCACCCGGAACGCTTCTGGTTTGGCTCCAACCAGCTGCTCCAATGTTCCCACTGTGAAGAGCAGCTCTGCCGGTATAAATTCCCCCGCTCTCCCAGATTTCGATAATGGAAAACGGATGGAACGCTTTGGGCGCTCCATCCGTTTTTTACAACACCACCGGAATGGTTCCACAGATCGTCAGGCTTTCCGGTGTAACGGTACACTCCGCCGCCAGCACCTCTACCCCCGCCGCTGCGGCCCGGCGCAGGGCCTCCCCAAACTGGGGCTGGGTTGTATCGTTGGGCTCCACCTGCTTCATGCCCGGCATCTGCACCACAAAGCAGACTCCCGCCCGATACCCCGCGGCTTTGGCCCGCACCAGCTCTTCCAGGTGCTTCACCCCCCGCAGGGTAGGCGCATCGGGAAAGCGGGCGATCCGCTCCTCTTCCAGGGTCACGCCTTTCACTTCCCAAAAGCCCCGCTCCTGTCCGTGTTCCCAATAGAAATCAAACCGGGAATCGCCGTAGCGCACCTCCGGCCGCAGCAGGTCTGGCACAAAGCCCAAGCCGCCCGCCCCGGCCCACTCCCCAAACACCCGGTTAGGCGCCTGGGAATCCATGTTGACCGGCAAAATTCCTCGGGGAGTCTGCTTCTCTACCCCGATCAGGTCATACTTCGTCTTTCGGGCAGGATTTCCGCTGCCGCTGAGCCAGACGGTACAGCCGGGGATCAGTAGCTCCCGGCACCGCCCGGTATTCTTCACATGGCACACCTGCACCCCTTCCCCTGTCTCCACATGGGCAATAAACCGGTTGGGGCGGGCAAGAAATTTGCCCATTACAATATTTTCATAGACCATCTTGTCTTATCCTCTCACCGTCTGATATAGTATGCAGTATAATCTATTTTGAAAAGAGCGACAAGCCTATGTTGAAAAAAGGATATTGGAAGATTATAACCGCCGCTGCCCTGTGGGGCTGCATCGGCATTTTTCTGAAGCTGCTCACCACCGCAGGCTTTACTTCCATGGAGGGCGTGGCCATCCGCGCCCTGGCCGCCTGCCTCATCTACGGGGGCTTTTTGGCCTTCACAAACCCGGCAGCCCTGCGCATCCGCCCAAGAGACTGGTACTATTTCTTTGGCACCGGCGTATGTTCCCTGCTGTTTTTCAACTGGTGCTACTTCAATGCCATCTCCCGCAGCTCTATGTCTGTGGCCGCGGTGCTGCTGTACACTGCCCCGGTCTTTGTTACCCTTATGTCCGCCCTGTTCTTCCATGAGTCCATTACGCCCCTCAAACTACTGGCCCTGGCGGTCACCTTTCTGGGCTGCGCTCTGGTCACCGGGCTTTTTCCCCTGGGGCAGGAAACTGTCTCCCCGGCCACCCTTCTCTTTGGACTGGGCTCCGGCTTTGGCTATGCCCTCTACTCCATCTTCAGCAAATTTGCCCTGGAGAAGTACTCCCCGGCTACCATCAGCTTCTACTCCTTCCTCTTCTGCGCCCTCTTTTCCCTGCCTATCTCCGGCCTCTCCGGGGATCTGGCGGGATTTGGCTGCTGGCAGGCTTGGGCAGGCGCTCTGGGTATTGGAGTACTGTGCTGCGCAGTTCCCTACGTTCTCTATACCGACGGCCTGCGCACAGCAGAGCCCGGCCGGGCCGCTATTCTGGCCACCATCGAGCCCTTTGTGGCCGCTGCCCTGGGCATTCTCCTCTACCGGGAGGACGTGACCGTCTATAAGCTGCTGGGTATGGCCGCCATTCTGGGCTGTGTTCTTTTGATCAACTGCCAGGCTCCCGCAAAACGCTGACCTCTTCCCTCATTTTCTTATCCCAATCCCTTGACATATCCCTCCTACAAGTGTAGTATAATATCGTACTACACTTGTAGGAGGTTTTGTTATGGATAAGCTCTCTGACCGGGAATGGGCCGTTCTGGGTGCTCTGTGGGAAACGGGAGGGGCCGAGCTGGGAGAGCTGGTGGACGCCCTGCGCCCAACCACCGGCTGGAACCGGAACACCGTTTTGACCTATCTCACCCGCATGGAGGCCAAGGGGTTGGTGTCCATTGACAAAGAAGCTTCCCCCCACATCTACCGGGCCACCCTCAGCCGGGAAGACTGCCGGGCCCAAGAGCGGCGCAGCTTTCTCCACCGGGTCTACCAGGGTTCTGCGGGGGACTTGATTGCCGCTTTCTTAAAGGAGGAGACCATCTCCCCCCAGCAGCGGGATGAGCTGCGGCGGCTGCTGGACGAAATGGAGGTGTAAGCATGGGCGACATCTGGTCATTCCTGCTCCAGACCTTGACGGCCTCCGGCGTGGCCGTCCTGCTGCTTATCGTCAAGGCCATGTTCCAGGACAAGCTCTCTCCCCGGTGGCAGTTTGCCGTATGGGGCATTTTGGGCATTATTCTGCTGCTCCCGGCCGGATTTGCCGGGCGGTACGTCCTGTTCAACTGGCCCATGTTTGTGGAAACCCTGAAAACCCTTCTCACCGGCTCCTACACCTTAACTCAGGTCACCGCTCCCATCCCCCTGCCCAGTCTTGCCGTTCCCGGAACCTGGTGGGACTGGCTCTACTGGGGATATGTGCTGGGCGTTGTTCTGCTGCTGGGGCGCTACCTTATTTCCTACATCCGCCTGCGCCGGATTCTTCGCGCCGGAGTTCCCGCTGACCGGGAAACTACGGCCCGGATTCAGGCTGTGGCCGGGCAATATCATCTCCCCACCTGCAAGGCGGTAATGGTGGATGGGATTGGCTCCGCCTTTCTGTGCGGGGTCTTCTCTCCCATCCTGGTGCTGCCCGCCAGCCGGGATACCGATGACAAGGTACTGCTCCACGAGCTGCTCCACCTGAAATACCGGGATGTGCTCTGGGGCCTTGTGATCTGTCTCATGCGGTGCATCCACTGGTGCAACCCTCTGCTGTGGTATTGCGCCGACCAGGCGGGCAACGACCTGGAATCCCTCTGCGACCAGCGGGTACTAGAGCGGCTGGAGGGCGAAGATCACCGGGAATACGGCCGGATTCTCCTGTCCATGGCCAACGAAACGTATGCCCGCTCTCCGGGCACCTCCTGCGCCTCCAACGGAGGAAACAACATCCGCCAGCGCATCGAAGCCATAGTCCGCTTCAAGCTCTATCCCGCAGGCATGACCCTGGTATCGGTATGTGCGGCCATTATGCTGGCCACTCCCCTGATCTTTGGAACCCAGGCGGCAGGTGTCTACAACCAGGAGGGGCGGCTGTCCGGCAGCGCCGACATTGACCTTGCCCTGGCCTCCGCCCGCACCACCTGGTGCACCACCTACGCCGGGGCCCTGGACGCCTACGGCAAGTCTCTGCTCACAGGCAGCGGTACCTACCGGGCCATGTGCGCCCCCATAGAAGACCAGGGAGAAATCGCCCAGGTCATGCAGGCTCGCCAGGAAGAGGGCCTCTGGCCCGCCTGGGACACCGGACTTCCCATAGAGCCCGACCAGAGTGAGGGCTACTACATCTACAATCTGACGCCCACGGGCGAAGATACCTATGAGGCCCTGGTGGCAGTCAAACTCAGCGGCGCTCCCGATGGACAATGGGAAGAAAACGCCCTGTATTTGGCATACCAGCCGGTGCTGGTTTACCAGGAAGGCAGCCGCTGGGCGGTGACGGAGCTGGGCGAGCTTGAAACCATGGAGGCACAGGATACCTCTATGCTCTGGGGGCTGCGGGAGCTGCCCTCCTACGTCTATTCCGGCACCGCCGCAAATTTCCAAGTGGAAGTACGCTTTCAAAAAACCTTCGTGGTGGACAACACCGTTCAGAATTCCAGCAGCTCCGGCTGGTTCTTTGGCCCCTCCACCTCCTTTGACCTGGTTCCAAAGCCCAACGCCCAATTTGAAAAGGTCACCAACAACCAGTGGACCCGCTGTGTGTTTTTGGGTTCTGAGGAGGAAAAGCACGCCATCACTCAGCTTGGCATCTCTGTCCTTCCCCTGGAGGAGGGGCAGGAGCGGCCCATCCTCCGCAGCGCACGTCAAGGAAGCAGCAGCGGCAGCTCCACCGGTGGGGAAGACTGGGCCAGCCGGGAGCTGGAGGAAGGCTGGGGCCCTGTGGCCCTTATGGGCGGCGGGGGCGGCAGCAGCGGATTTGACGAGGACAGCTTCCTTTTCCCCTACTGCTACGCCGCCGACCTCTACATCAACAGCGAAAAGGCTGCGGAGCTCACCCTCCGCCTCCAGGAAGGAGGAGCACAATGACCCACCGTCAAACCATGTACGATGCGCTTTCCAAGGCAGCCTGGGGATACTTTTTCCTCTATTTTGACTTCAAGCTGGGGTCTGTGAGCATTCTGCCCTCCTTTGTGGGGTTTCTCCTCTTCCTCTCCGCCATCAACCTGCTGAAGGAGGAACGGCGGGACCTGGAACTTCTGCGGCCCCTGGGAACCCTTTTGGCGCTGTGGCACGGGGGCAACTGGCTTGCTTCCTGGCTGGGCACCGCACTGGACGGACGCTTTCCCATTCTGGATCTGATCATCAGCTTGGCCAGTGTGTATTTCCATTTTCAGATGCTCACCGACTACGCCGCCCTGGCCGCCAAGTATCAGCCTCCGGACGGGGATTATAACCGGCGGCTTCTCAAGTGGCGCACCCGCCAGACCCTGCTGCTCACTGCCATGTCCCTGTGCGCCCATCCCCTCCGGTTTCTTACCGACCTCTGGGAGCCCACACTGATCGTTTTGGCCTTGGCCGGGCTTGTGACTTCTCTTTGCATCATGCTCACCCTCTTTGACATCCGGCGGCTCTTCTGGGAGGAGACGGATCAGCCTTCTTTCTGACAAAAGGCAGCTATTTTCCTTTCGGAAAATAGCTGCCTTCGATCATATCAGTCGGCGGAAAACCTCGCATCAACTAAGGTCGGAACATCAATTATGCGACATTTCACATCTCCAGTCGTCCATCACATTGGCGGACCCGACCAGGAAGAGATGATCAGAGGAATTCCAATTATAATGAGCAAAATGAGTCCAATAAATGCCACTGCAAACGCATACCCCAACTTCTCCATGACTCGTTTCATTCATACCTTCCTTTCCTCGTTCCAGACCGGTTATATTATCTTCTTTTCGCGTTGTGTTTTTGTCTCTTGTATGAAGTATAGCATAAGAGTTTGACTTTTTCCATGATAATTCCGCTGTACCTTGCGGCTATCTCCCCCTCTGGCCTCCTCCGCCAAACCCCAGCCCATAAAAAAACCCGCGGCTATGAGCCGTGGGCTTTTTCAATGGTTTTAGTTGTCGTGCTGCTCTTTGGGCTGTCACGCTGCGGGCTGGGCGCATGGCCAGTCTGACAACTCCTCCTACTTCGGGCAGACCCGGTTCAGCTCTTGGCTGTCCCTGGGCTCTGCCCATCCGCTCCGGAGTCTGTCATCCCTATGCACCTGCCCTCCGCGCTTCTTA
>CAUFAM010000070.1 GCA_959022875.1 uncultured Oscillospiraceae bacterium
TGTCGATGACCACTGGCCCTTCCAGCTCCAGTGCCGTCTTCAGCTCTTCCCGAAGGGTCCTGGGGTCCCGAATGGATATGCCTTTACAATTGAGCCCCCTAGCTACCGCGGCGTAGTCGATGGTTTCGGTGTCCACCTCGGTAAAGCGGCCGTCCCACATGGCCGCCTCGTACCACTTAATCCAACCCAGGATGCTGTTGTTGAGAACCACCACCTTGACATCCATGTTTTGCTCATGGAGCACTGCCATTTCTCCTAAGCAGTAGTTCAGCCCTCCGTCACCGGTGAGCACCACCACCTTGTTCCCCGGCCGCGCCGCCGCTGCGCCGATGCCGGCAGGAAGTCCATAGCCCAGGCCGCCGGCGCCCCGGGGAAGAATGGTACGGCGGGCACCATATACGTCAAAGAAGCTGCCCGCCCAGCCGCAGGAGAAACTGGCGTCGCAGGCCAGGATTGTATCGTCGCCGCACAATTCATTCAATAAGGAGACGACCCTCTGCGGAGTAATACAATCGTCAGCCTCCACCGCCGGCCGGTTTTTTTTCCGCCAAGCGCGGTACAACTTCGCGATTTCTTTCTCTACAGCAGTGGGATCTCTCTGCGCATCCAGCCGATCCAGCAGAAGCTGCAGGGTGGCCTTGGCATCGCCTACCAGCCCTACATCTGTAGTATGCAGTTTATTCATTTCAGTCTCGTCAATGTCAATGCGGATCTCCTTCTGGCCCTTCCTGGGAATTGTCCAGCCATAGGTGGAGTTTTGACTGAACTTAAAGCCGATGGCGAGAATCACGTCGGCCTCCTCCACCATTTTTCTGGAGACATCATTGCCGCCCAGACTGCCTACCACACCCAGGGACAGTGGGTGGTTCTCAGGCAGCACACCTTTTCCGGTCAGGGAGGCGGCTGCGGGCATAGCCATGCGCTCTGCCAGCGCCGTGATCTCCGCTCTGGCGCCGGAACGCCAAGCACCGCCGCCCAGCAGCATAACCGGCCTCTTGGCCTCCTTCAGTACCTGGATCGCCTCGTCGATGTCGTCGCGGGACGGGGTAGGACGGTGGGCGGGCAGGCTGGCCAGTTTTCGGTTGCGCTCATAGTCCGGCCCGGTATATCCATCCCGGAAGGGCCGCCATGGACACTCGATAAATACGGGTCCGGGACGGCCACTGACCGCCATCTGGGCGGCAGTCTGCACCAACTCCGGCATTTTGTTCACATGGGGCAGGCACGCCTGCCACTTGGTCACTGGCTTGAGCACCTCCTTGGAGTCTACCACTTGGGAGCCCGTACCGCGGTACCGGGCGGCCAGCCAATCCCCCTCCATCTCAGAACCGATGGCGATGACGGGGATGGAGGTGTTGTACGCCTCCGCCAAGCCCGAAATAAACTTGATGGCACCGCAGCCGGCGGTGGCGTCGCATACTCCGATACCGCCGCTGATACGGGCGTAGGCGTCCGCGGCAAAGGTGGCATCAATCTCATCCTTCATGAGAATATGCCTGATACGGTTCCCCTCATCCAAAATTCCGTAGTAGAGCGGCAAAGTCTGCCCGCCGGGCACACCAAATACCGCCGTCACACCATAGTCGGCCAGCAGGCCGGCCATTACATTTCCTCCATGCTTTTTCATCCGCTTGTCCATACCTTTCTGATTTAGACTTAGTAAATGGTTCTATCAGACACGTTTGCCTGCGGCAATTGCAGCCTTCATCTCTTTTCTGGCCTCTTTATAAAGCTGGTAGCTGTCGGAGCGCTCACCGGACCTGGTAGTGACCAGCGTGACAATGATCTGGGTCGCCAGTGCGACAATACCGCCGGCATAGGTAATCTGAATACCGAATGGACTCGTACCGAAGACGTAGCCGTACACGATCCAGACAACACATACGATGATACCCAACACCATGCTGTAGAAAATGGACTTCTCGTTAGGCCGCTTCCAGAGCAGAAACAGGGTAAAGGTCAAACCGCATACCGCGCGCACTGTCAGCGCGTTGGACAGGATGTCCACCACATCGCTGGAGAGCAGGCCGAGCAACTGGAACAGGATTCCGAATACCACAATGAGCAGCTTGGTCAGAAACATTTTCTGCTTCTCACTCATAGGGCTCTTACGCAGGGGAGTATAGAGCTCCATTGCAGTACTGGACATTACCATGATGTAGGTCGGCGCCGTAGACATACTGGCCGCCAGCACGCCGCAACTGGCCAGCGCCGCCATGGCGGGACCGTAATGACCGGCAATGGTGTACCAGGCAGTCCCCGGATCCATGTCGGGCCACAGGAACTTGCCACAGCAGGCAGCTATGATGACCAATCCAAAAAAGAAAATTGCAAAAATAGGCATGATGGATTGAGCCTTCTGTGCGGTCTTGGCGTCCTTGGCGCCGATCGCCGCAGAGATGGACAATGCATTTACAACCGTAACAAAGGGCTGAATGGCAAGCGTACCGATGATGTAGGAATTGCTTCTGGAGCCTCCAATGAGCTTAAAGGTACCCTGGGGCTCCAGCGCACGGTAAACTTGTCCGAAGTCCCATCCCACAGAGGTCATTACCGCAATAAAAATTGCCACAACGGACACGCTAAGTACAACCACATGCACCATATTGATGCGGGCCAGACCCTTCATGCCGCCCTGAAGTGCCAGCAGGATCATGGCCGCAATGGTGACGGTCATGGTAACCTCGCTGCGGATGCCCAGCAGGGATTGAAGCAGATTGGAGACGATGACCGTCTGTGCGCTGACCGCACTGGCAAAAGATACGAAGATCATGACCGACACACAGACGGATACCCGCTTGCTGAACAGCTTTCCAAGGATTTCCCCCAAGGAGGAACAGCCATATTTATAGCAGATGGAGCGATAAATGGGGATATAGGCACAGGTCAGCGCCCAGCCGATGATATAGCCGTAGAAGGTCCACTGATAAGCGATATCATGCTCAATAACTGCAGATGAGTTGCCAATAATGTAGCTGGAACTGATCAGGTTGCCGCACATCAGCGAGAAAGCCATAAACAACCCCATGCTGTTTTTACCGGTAGAGTACTCCACTGCGGTTTCATTCAGTTTTCTTTTTTTGGTTCTGTAGTCCAGAAAAAAGGCCATGCCCACGCAAAACAGGAAGTACCCTACCACCAGTATGATTGTCAACATGTTTTCCACCTCACAAAAACGTCTTTTGCTCTCTTTTCCATTGCTCTGCCGCCTGTTTTAGCCTCCTTTTCTTTTATTCTCCTTCGCTTTATGCGATATAACCACCCAGCACATCCACGCAGGAGCCGGATACATAGCTGGCCTGCTCTGATGCCAGAAATGCAATTACGGAGGCTACTTCTGACGGCTCTCCAATACGCCCCAGAGGTATCTGACTGCAGATTTCGTTCTGGACTTTCTGCGGCAGCACCCTCGTAAGTTCCGTATTAATGCGGCCGGGCGATACGCAGTTTACAGTGATATTGTACGGCCCCAGTGTCTTTGCCAAACTTAGAGTCATCCCAACGATTCCCGCCTTGGTAGCGGCGTAGTGCGCTCCGGACTTATTTGCCCCAAAACGTCCCGCCATTGAGGCCAGACTGATAATGCGTCCCCAGCGTTTTTCTTTCATCTGCGCCGCAGCCTCCTGTGCACAGAGAAATGCCCCCATTAGGTTTACCCGCAGAACCTGTTCAAGCTGCTCCAGCGGGATATCTTCAAATGGAACTTTGGGGGAGATCGCTGCATTATTAATTAAAATATCCACGCTTCCCAACCGCTCTGCAGCCGTCCGAAAGAGGTGCTTGATCTCCTCCGGCACCCCCACATCCGCATGAATATAGATTCCAGTTCCCCCCCTCCCACAGATTTCCTCCACTGTTTCTTTTCCACGGCTGTCATTGATGTCACTTACACAGACCACGGCACCCTCCTGGGCTAAGACCAGAGCAGTTTCCCGGCCGATACCCTGACCAGCCCCAGTAACTACCGCTCTCTTTCCCTTGATTCCCAACTCCATTTTCCGCCTTTCCTTTCCTCATACTTTGTTGCCTATTAACCTGCTGTACGCTGGCAGCTCTCCGAGGTCCCTCAGACGCTATTATCAAAAGCAATTTTAATTCCATATCGCTGCAAATGAATCCTTTTTAAACTTTTTTATTTTTTAGCCAAAATACTTTGCAGATATTTGGAGTAATCTCACAAATTTGTTTTATCCTTTTCTTCTCATACATCTGTTTGTATCTCATATCTGGATATCTTAAATCATTTTAATAATGTCCAAATTGCATTGACGGGCCATGCTCTGTCTGTTATCCTTTTAAGAGGCAATGTTTCACCCATGCGCTTCAAGGAGGGACACCCTATGGCCAAACAAACTCTTGGTGTTTTTACGGAAAACGAGCTGGACCGTAACTATATGTGTAAAATTCTCTCACAGGTTTTTTCCTCGTCTCTGGATATTGTCCCTGTTACCCTTGCCACCGTACACACGCTTGCGGCAGAACCCGCCGCTATTTTGGTCAATATTACCTCCCTTGCGTACGCCGACAAATATTTTCCAAACAGCCAAATCATATTTGCCCGGCGTTTTTTGGACAGCAATCACTTACATCGGCTTTTGGAACTGCCCGAAGGTACGCCAGTGCTGGTTGCAAACAAGCCCAGACGGATTGCGGAGGATTTGGTAGAAAACCTGCAACAGCTCGGGATCAATCATCTGAACTATATCCCTTATTGGCCCGGCTGTGACATAGACACTACTCCCTATGACACCGTTGTTTATGCCGGTTTTCGCAGCTATTGTCCAGAAAACAAAAAGGTCTACATCAACCTGGGATACCGAAATATCACTCCCTCTACTCTTGCTGAAATTGTCAAAATATATAATCTGCCGCCTGACTTTTTGAACCAGTTCCATATACCGGTGATGCAGCAACTGGTATCTGAGCTGTACCACCGACAAGATATCCACACCCAGAACCAACTACTCAAAAGCTAGTTATCCCAGACACTCGCTCTTACAGGCACTGCTCTGTTCCACCTGGATGAGAACCAACAGATCGTGGAGCTGAACGAGGCCGCCGCCCGTCTCCTGCCCGCCGGACAGAAGGGATTGCCTGGCCACCCGCTTCTCCCGTGTTTTCCAGAGTTGGCCCACCTCGCCGCCTCCCTGTCCGAAGGTCGTGAGGAAAAGGAAGTCGTATATTTAGGGAAAAAGCCCTATACACTGCACCTCCACTTCGAGTCCCCCCTCCAGCACCGCCACTGTTTCATCCTGCTCACCCCAATCGCCGCGTCCTCCTCCGAAAAACGGTGCTCTCATGGTGTAAAAAAGAACTCCTTGCCAGCCAAGTACCACTTTTCAGACATTTTAGGACACTCCCCCGCTGTTCAAAAGGCAATTCGCCTGGCACAGTACTATTCTGGTACAGATGAGACCATCCTCATCTTTGGGGAGAGCGGCACAGGCAAGGAGTTGTTTGCCCAGTCCATCCACAATGCCTCGCGTCGCCGTCAAAGCCCCTTTGTGGCCGTAAACTGTGCCGCCATTCCAGATACCCTAATTGAAAGCGAACTTTTTGGTTATGAAGAGGGGGCTTTTACTGGGGCACGCAAAGGGGGAAAGCAGGGCCTCTTTCAAACCGCCGATAACGGCACCATTTTTCTTGATGAAATTGGCGACATTCCCCTCTCTCTTCAAAGTCGCCTTCTACGGGTTCTGGAAGAGCGGGAAGTGATGCCGGTTGGCTCCACCAGTGTGATCCCTATTGACGTACGGGTTATCTGCGCAACCAACCGGAATTTGAACGAGATGGTCCGGCAGGGTACCTTCCGTGAGGATCTCTATTATCGACTCAAGATCCTGCCCCTAGTTATCCCTCCGCTCCGCAAACGCGTGGAGGATATCCCGGAACTTCTCCATTCCATGGCCGAGGGTGCGCGACTTCCAGCACAATTAGAGCACAGACTTTTACATTATACATGGCCCGGGAACGTCCGCGAGCTGCGGGCTTTTTCTAGTAACCTGACTATTTTTTATCAGCAGGATATTGCCCCTGATCAGCAGCAATCGCTTTTAAATGATTTAATTCGCAACTTTTTTGGCCACCGAATTTCTGCGTTCACCGACTGTTCTGAACCACTGTCCCAGGAAGACCGCCTCCTTTTGAACTCCATTCAGGAGCTTACCGCCGCCGGGCGCCCTGCAGGCCGCGGTTCCCTGCTTCGCCTTTCGCCTTTGTTGGCGGCGGGTTTTACCGAGGCCAAGCTGAAATTAAGAATTCGCCGACTGGCGGAGTCCGGCTACATATCAGTAGGGAAAACCCGGCAGGGACTCCGCCTTACCCTATTGGGCACCGAAGCACTCGCACAGGGTGAAGTATAGCAGG
>CAUFAM010000071.1 GCA_959022875.1 uncultured Oscillospiraceae bacterium
AGGACATCGACTGCCCCGCCGGCGACCTGGGCTGCGGCGGCCGTGAGATCGGCTACATGTATGGCCAGTACCGCCGTCTGGTGGGCGCTGCTGAGTTCGGCGCTCTGTCCGGCAAGCCCGTTCCCACCGGCGGCTCCCTGATGCGTGCCGAGGCCACCGGCTACGGCGCTGTCTACTATCTGGTAGAGGCTCTGAAGCACGACGGCGAGGACATCAAGGGCAAGAAGATCGCCATCTCCGGCTACGGCAACGTGGGCTGGGGCATCATGAAGAAGGCCGCTGAGCTGGGCGCCAAGGTCACCTACTTCGCCGGCCCCGACGGCTACATCCACGATCCCGACGGCGTGGACACCGAGGAGAAGCTCAACTACATCCTGGAGATGCGTGCCAAGGATCCCGCCCACTGCCAGTCCTACGCCGAGAAGTTTGGCTGCGAGTTCGTGCCTGGCCAGAAGTGCTGGGGCGTCAAGGACGTGGACGTGTACATGCCCGCCGCTACCCAGAACGACGTCAACATGGAGTGGGCTGAGAAGATCGCTGCTTCCGGCGTGAAGTACTACATCGAGGTGGCCAACATGCCCACCACCAACGAGGCTCTGGAGTTCCTGAAGAGCCAGAAGCACATTGTGGTCGCTCCCTCCAAGGCTGTCAATGCCGGCGGCGTGTCCGTGTCCGAGCTGGAGATGGCCCAGAACGCCGAGCGTCTGTACTGGACCGCTGAGGAAGTCGACCAGAAGCTCCAGGGCATCATGAAGAACATCTATCACTCCTCTGTGGAGGTTGCCGAGCGCTATGGCCTGGGCTATGACCTGGTTGCCGGCGCCAACATCGTGGGCTTCCAGAGAGTGGCCGACGCCATGATGGCTCAGGGTATTTTCTAATTTTCCTTCTCTTCTGTACCAATAAAATAATACCGGGGAGCTCCGAAGAGCTCCCCGGTATTATTTTGCACATTCACAGCCAAATTCTGGTCCCATCTTTAAAGGTTGCCGCCACCTGGATGTCCCGCAGATCTTCCTGAGGCACCTCCAGGGGGTTGTGGCTGAGCAGGACAAAGTCGGCCCGTTTGCCCGGCTCAATGGAACCAATTTGCTCCTCCCGGAAATACTGATACGCCGCCCCCATGGTAACGCCCCGCAGCCCTTCCAGAACCGGCACGCACTCCTCTTTGCCCAGAGGCACCCCCTGACGGGTCACGCGGTTGGCCGCACACCAAACGGTCTCCAGCATATCCGGCTGGATGACCGGGGCGTCCTGATGAAAGCTCACCGGGATTCCCCATTCCAAAGCGCTGTGCACCGGGCTGATCTTTGCCGCCCGGTCCCAGCCAAAGTTGCGGATATGGGCGTCTCCCCAGTGATATACATGGGCCACAAAGAAGGAGACCACCGCCCCCAGTTTTTTGACCCGCTCCAGCTGGTCGGTTCCCAGCAGCTGCCCATGGATGATCACTGGACGAAGCTGTGCTAAATCCGGGTGTTTTTCTTCCGCCCGCTCCAGGCAACGCAGGAATTGCTCGGCAGCGGCATCCCCGTTGCAGTGGCACAGCAGCTGGGTCTTATGTGCCCAGGCAAACTCCATGGCCTCCAGAACCTGCTCGTCGGACATGGTGCCATATCCCCGGTAGTCCCCCTCCCCCTGGTAGGGGGTTCTCATCCAGGCCGTCCGTCCTTGGGGAGAGCCGTCCAAAAAGATCTTCACCCCGCCGATCTTCAAATGGGCCTGGGGCGGCAGGGCGCCAAACTCCTCCATCGCCTTTTCGTAGCAGTCGGGAGACGGGTACACCACCAGATCCAGCTTCAGCAGCTTTTGCTCCAGCAGCATACGGTAGAACGGAAACATCTGCTCCACCGCCATCCCGTCCTGCATGGTGGTAATTCCCTGGGCAGCATACTTCTCCTGGGCCTTTCCAAAGGCCTCCACAAGTGCGGTAAGGGGCGGAGAGGGAATCTGTTTCAGGCAGGTAATAAAGGCGTTCTCCTCCAGATACCCGGTGAGCTTCCCCTCTTTTACCTCAATTCTTCCCCCTTCGGGGGACGGAGTTTCGGGTGTCAGCCCCAGCTGTTCCAGAGCCATGGTATTCATCAGACCCATATGCCCCGATTTGTGGTGGATGACCAGCGGATATCCCGGCGCCATGGCATCCAACTGCTCCAGGGATGGATTCTTCCCCTGGGGCAGCAAGTTCTGGTCATAGTCCCGGGCCTGGATCCAGGTTCCCGGCGCAGGCTTGGTCTCCTGCAGGAAAGCTGCGATCCGCCGCTCCATCTCCTGGACGCTTTGCGCGCCATTCAAAGAGGCCTGGAGGCACGCATATGCCATCTGTGTGTAGTGGCTGTGAGGGTCCACAAAGCCGGGCATCAGCGTTCCCTGAAACCGGATTTCCTCCCAGTCGCCCCCCAGCTCTTTCAGCTCCTGGGCGCTGCCCACCCTTCGGATTACTCCGTCTTCCACCAATACGGCCTGTGCGTACAGAGGTTCGGCCATAGTCAGCACCTGGCCCAAATACAGCTGCTTCATGTGTATTCCTCCATTCAACCATCCTGGCGTTTAGTCTTTTCTAATTAGTTTGTTCTATACCATGTTCGAAGATAAGGTAGAATCCTCAGGGAGCACGAGCGTTATGGCTTCTCCATGGGCAGCAAAACTTTTCTCCGGAACATAAAGAGCGTCAGCGTCGTGCAGGAGGCCAGAATATCTGCCACCGGCTCGGCAATATAAATGCCCATGACATTATCCATGGCCCAGGGCAGAATCAGGGCCAGGGGAACCAGCAAAATGACCTTCCGCAGCAGCGCCAAAAACAGGCTGGTACGCGCCTGCCCCATGGCCATGAACGCAGACTGGCAGGCGGTCTGTGCACCAAAGGCCCAGATTCCTCCAAAGAAAATGGGCATGACACGTCCGGTCAGCTTCACCAGCTCCTCATTGTCGTTAAACACCATGGCCAGCTGCTCCGGGAACAGCAGCACAACCACAAAGGAACAAACTGTAACTGTCAAGGTTGTCTTGAGCAAAAGAGAAAAGGTTTTGCGCACCCGGGCGTAGTTTCCGGCCCCATAGTTATAGCTCATAATGGGCTGGACACCCTGGGTGATGCCCTGCATAGGCATGGTAATCATCTGCATAACGCTTTGCATGATGGTGTACGTACCCACATACAGGTCGCCTCCATAGGACTGAAGGCCGGAATTAAGCACCACCGCCACCAGACTTTCTGTGGACTGCATGATAAAGGGGGCCACACCCAGGGCCGCAATCTTGCTAATCACACCAAAATCAGGGCGCAGGTTGGCCGGGCAGATCCGCAGCCCGGACCTGCGTGAACACAAAAAGCCCACGACCCAGCAGGCACTGACCGCCTGGGAGATCACCGTGGCAATGGCCGCGCCGCGTACGCCCATGTTAAAGACAAAGATAAACACCGGATCCAGCACGATGTTCAGCACCGCACCAATCAGCACCGAGCACATGGCCACCATGGCCTTTCCCTGGGCACTGGTAAAGGTGTTGAGTCCCAGGGCATACTGGACAAAAATGGTGCCCAACAGATAGATGGAAATATAGTCCACCGCATATCCAATGGTATCCTGAGAGGCCCCGAAGGCAATGAGCAGCGGCTCTTTAAAGGCAGAAAACACCGCCGTCAGCACCACAGAAGTCACCAGAAGCATGATAGCGGAATTGCCCAGAATTTTCTCCGCGCCTTTTCGGTCGCCTGCTCCCAAGCGGATTGACGCAAGGGGCGCGCCGCCCATACCGGCAAAGGCGGCAAAGGCAGAAACTAACATAATAATGGGGAAGGTAATCCCCAGGCCCGTCAGTGCCGTCCGTCCTACCTCGGGGATATGTCCGATGTAGATCCGGTCCACAATATTGTAGAGCATGTTGATAACCTGTGCAGCCACAGCGGGCATGGCCAGTTTCAGCATTAGGATACCAATGGGAGCGCTGGCCAGAGCTTCCTCACTGCTGCGATTGATACGCGCCAACTTCGGTCCTTCCTCTCGTCTATTTTTGTGGTAAAGAGTAGTATATCATAGTTTCCTCATGAAAAAAAGCGGAATTGTGTGAACACAATTCCGCTTTGCTTTAAAATTTGGCTCCGCCGAACTCGGCCAGCTTCAAGCCCTTGTTCCGGTCCTGAACCCATTGGATAGACCACTGGGAGGCAAAGAGCAGCAGCTGGTTACCCTTGTAGTCCTCCACCAGCTTGGCGTCGTTGGGGAGGAGCAGATCCTCCTCCTTCAGGGCGGGGGCATCCTCGTCCTCCTTGACAATCCACCGCAGGTACTCAAAGGGCAGGCCCTCCTTGTACAGCTCCACATTATACTCGCTGCGCAGGCGGTACTCCAGCACGTCAAATTGCAGGGTTCCCACCACGCCTACGATGACCTCCTCCATACCGGTGTAGGGGGTCTTGAAGATCTGGATTGCACCCTCCTGGGCGATCTGCTCCACACCTTTCAAAAATTGCTTGCGCTTCATGGTGTCAATGGAGCGGATCCGCTGGAAGTGCTCGGGAGCGAAGGTGGGGATGGGGTCAAATTTAAACTTCTTTCCCGGGGCGCACAGGGTATCGCCGATGGAGAAGATGCCCGGATCGAACACACCGATGATGTCGCCGGCGTAGGCCTCCTCGATGATCTCCCGTTCGGCCGCCATCAGCTGCTGGGGCCGGGACAGGCGGATCTTTTTTCCACCCTGCATGTGGAAAACTTCCTTGTCCGCCTCAAACTTGCCGGAGACCACCCGCATAAAGGCAATCCGGTCCCGGTGGGCCTTATTCATGTTGGCCTGGATCTTAAATACAAAGGCAGAAAAATCATCCTCGAAGGAGTCGATGATCTCGTCCCCCGCCTTCCGGGGCAGAGGAGCGGTGGTCATGCGCAAAAACTCCTCCAGAAAGGGCTCCACGCCGAAGTTGGTGAGGGCGGAGCCAAAGAACACGGGAGACAGCTTGCCGTGACGCACCCGTTCCAGGTCAAAGTCACAGCTGGCGCCGTCCAGAAGCTCAATTTCATCCACCAGCTGATCCCGCTTTCCCTGACCGATGAGATCGGCCAGTGCGGGGTCGTCGGGCTCAATCACCGTGGCGGTAGCGGCCTTGGCGTTGGTGTTGGAGGTAAAGTGAATGACCTTCCGGTTCTGCCGGTCGTAAACGCCTTTAAACTCCTTACCGCAGCCGATGGGCCAGTTCATGGCGTAGGTGTCGATGCCCAGCTCATGCTCCAGCTCCTCGCACAGCTCAAAGGGGTCCCGGGCCTCCCGGTCCATCTTGTTGATGAAGGTGAAGATGGGGATGTCCCGCATGGCGCACACCTTGAACAGCTTCCGGGTCTGGGCCTCCACGCCCTTGGCCGCGTCGATGACCATGACGGCGGAGTCGGCGGCCATCAGGGTGCGGTAGGTGTCCTCCGAGAAGTCCTGGTGGCCCGGGGTGTCCAGGATGTTGATGCAGTAGCCCTCATACTGGAACTGCATCACCGAGGAGGTGACGGAAATGCCGCGCTGCTTCTCGATCTCCATCCAGTCGGAGGTGGCCGCCCGGGTGTTCTTCTTGCCCTTGACCTGGCCTGCCTGGGCGATGGCTCCGCCGTAGAGCAGGAACTTCTCCGTCAGGGTCGTCTTACCGGCGTCCGGGTGGGAGATGATGGCAAAGGTTCTTCTGCGCTTGATTTCCGCTTCGTATTTCGACAAAAGGGTCCACTCCCTTACATAGATTCAGATATAAGCATATTATTTTACCATAATAGCCGCCATTTCCGCAAGTAAAACCGCAAAAAGAAAGACGGAAATCCGAAGATTTCCGTCTTGGAATATCAAGTAGCTGATTAGGCCAGCTTGGCGCCGTTGACCTTGACGCCGGGGCCCATGGTGGCAGCCACGGTGCAGCTCTTGATGTACTGACCCTTGGCAGCAGCGGGCTTAGCCTTGATGATAGCGCCCATGATGGCGTTGAAGTTCTCGCTGAGCTTCTCAGCGCCGAAGGAGACCTTGCCGATGGGGCAGTGGATGATGTTGGTCTTGTCCAGACGGTACTCCACCTTACCGGCCTTGATCTCGTTGACAGCCTTGGTCACGTCCATGGTGACGGTGCCGGCCTTGGGGGAGGGCATCAGGCCCTTGGGGCCCAGAACCTTACCCAGACGGCCCACAACGCCCATCATGTCGGGAGTGGCCACGACCACGTCGAAGTCGAACCAGTTCTCCTTCTGAATCTTCTCTACCAGGTCCATCTCGCCCACATAGTCGGCGCCGGCGGCACGGGCCTCGTCAGCCTTGGCGGCCTTGGCGAAGACCAGCACGC
>CAUFAM010000072.1 GCA_959022875.1 uncultured Oscillospiraceae bacterium
TCATCTTTCGGAAGGCCAGCATCATGGCCACAAAGCCGCCGGTGATGGAGGCGGTGCGGGTGCCGCCGTCCCCCTGGAGCACATCGCAGTCGATGGTAATGTTCCAGGGGCCCAGTTTCTTCATATCCACCACGGACCGAAGGGCCCGGCCGATGAGGCGCTGAATCTCGGCGCTGCGGCCGTTGAGCTTCAGCTTGGAAATGTCCCGGCGGGAGCGCTCCCGGTTGGCTCGGGGCAGCATGGAGTACTCCGCGGTGACCCAGCCTTCCCCTTCGGGGACGTGACGGGGCGGTCTGTCCTCCACGCTGGCAGTACACAGCACATGGGTGTTGCCGCAGCGAATGAGGCAGGAGCCCTCGGCAAACTTGTTGATATTGGGAATGATCTCCACCGGACGCAGCTCATTGGCCGCCCGGCCGTCAATTCTGGACATAAACGACTTCCTCTCCGCAATTTTTCTCATATTGTACCATAATTCGACACAGGAAAGTATAGATAGAATGTAAATAAACAGGGGAATTTTTCCCGTTCTTGTGTCAGCTTTTCAACCGGCCAGTCAAACCAGCACACACCAAAGCAGAAGAACCAGTAAAATCCCAAGCCCGGCCAAATTCTCCCGGCGCTGTTCCACACTAACGCCCTCGCCCCACAGGCGCATAGAGCGCAGAAGATTTCTCACGCCGGCCCGGCGAATCAAGCGCACGATTTGAAGGGCCAGAAAGGTTGCAAACAGCCGCCAGCTCCAGTATTCCATGGTCTCCCACCCTGATGTTCCATTCCGAATTTCTGACTTAAATCAGTGCCTGGGCAAACTCCGCCGCGTCAAAGGGCTTGAGGTCGTCCACGCCCTCGCCCACGCCGGCAAACTTCACCGGCACACCCAACTCCTTGGCAATGGCAATGGCGATGCCTCCCTTGGCGGTGCCGTCCAGCTTGGTGAGGACGATGCCGGTGATGCCGGCAGCCTCTTTAAACTGCTTGGCCTGGATGAGACCGTTCTGCCCAGTGGTGGCATCCAGCACCAGCAGGGTTTCCCTGGCGCAGCCGGGCAGCTCCCGGTCGATGACCCGGGAGATCTTGTTGAGCTCGTTCATCAGGTTCTGCTTGTTGTGCAGCCGTCCGGCGGTGTCCACCAGCACCACATCGGTTCCCCGGGCCTTGGCGGAGCTCATGGCATCAAACACCACGGCGGCGGGGTCGGCTCCCTCATGCTGCTTGATGATGTCCACGCCGGCCCGGTCAGCCCAGATGGTCAGCTGCTCGGCGGCAGCGGCCCGGAAGGTGTCGGCGGCACAGAACAGAACCTTCTTCCGCTCCATCTTCAGCTGGCGGCCGATCTTGCCGATGGTAGTGGTCTTGCCCACACCGTTCACCCCGATGAACAGCACCACCGAGGGGCGGGTGGACAGATCGAGGGCGGTATCCCCGGCGCTGAGGGCGTCGGCAATGACCTCCACCATGCAGCTGCGGGCCTCCTCCAGGGTCTTGATCCCCCGCTGGCGCACCCGGCTTTTCAGCTCCTCCACCAGCTCCAAGGTCACATCCATGCCGGTATCGGCCAGAATGAGGGACTCCTCCAGCTCGTCATAGAAGTCGTCGTTGAGTTCAGAGCCAAAGCTGGCAAAAATATTAATTTTTTTCAGTTTATCAAAAAAGCCCATATCAAAGTATCCTTTTCTTTTTTTCGTTCCACGGAATTTTAACCCCGCAGCATTGACAGTAGTCCCCTGGATATTTACCAAGCCATGCCCCGCATTGCGGGCAGCGCATCCAAATCAGGTTCAAAACGCCAGCGCCCAAAATCAGGACTACCCCCAACAGCGTCAGCGCAAAGCCCGCCTGGATCAGCGCCAAGATAAGCCCGGCCACTGCCGCAAGCAGCATGACCCACTGTTTTTGCCTCAGTGTCATGGCGGCCTTCTCTCCTTACTGTTCCACTTTTTCTCCGCAGTAGGGGCAGTACTGCCCCCACTGGAAGGACTCATTCAGGCCTTTCCCACAGAAGGGGCAGAAGGCCGGTGCGTTTTCCTCCATTCCCACGGAAGCACTTCCCGCGGAGCTCACTGCCCCGCTTATCTGCTCCGATCCCACAGACTGTGCAGCTCCCGGTTCCTGCTGGATGACTGTCCCCAGCCCGGCAAAAATCAGCTTAATGCCCAAAACCAGCACCACGATCAGGGCAATCAGGCCCGCAATGGGCAGCCAGCCCTTCTTCGCTGAATCGTTCAATCCAATTCCTCCTTGTGCGTCACCGAATATTCAGTTCCTTCTCCACGTCGTCCTCGCAAGCTGCGTATCTCTCACTTCGCCCTGCCGGGCAAAGCTCGCTCACTGCGCTGCTCGTCCTCTCCCCACCCGACCCGCTTCGCTGGGCTCGGGTGGGGCCCCATGCAGTCCGCAGGGCTCATCTCCTATCGGATATTAAGTTCCTTCTCCACATCGTTCAGGTTTATGGTCAGCATGCGGCTGATGCCCTGCTCCTGCATAGTGACGCCGTAGAGGATGTCGGCCTCCTCCATGGTGCCCCGTCGGTGGGTGATGACAATAAACTGGGTCTTGTCCGACATGGCGCGCATATAGTGGGCAAACCGCACCACATTGCTGTCATCCAGAGCGGCCTCGATCTCATCCATCACCACAAAGGGGGTGGGGCGCACCTTCAAAATGGCAAAGTACAGGGCAATGGCCACAAAGGCCTTCTCTCCGCCGGAGAGCAGGGTGATGATCTTCAGGGCCTTGCCCGGGGGCTGCACCTTGATTTCAATGCCGCAGTTGAGAATGTCATCGGGATCCTCCAGCTCCAAGGTGGCCTTGCCGCCGCCGAAGAGCTCCACAAAGGTCTGACTAAAGGCCTCGTTGATGGTCTTGAACTCCCGGGCAAAGATGGTCTTCATCTCGGACGTGATGCCCGCAATGATCTCCTCCAGCTCCTTCTTGGCCCGGTCCACATCGTCCCGCTGGTCGGTGAGGTAGGTGTAGCGCTCGTTGACCCGCTGGAATTCCTCGATGGCTCCCACATTCACATGACCCAGGGACGAGATGGACCGCTTCAGCTCCGCAATGCGGCGGCTGGCCTTCTGGATCGATTCGATCTCCACCCGCTGCTGCTTGGCCGCCTCGTGGGAGAGCTCATAGTTTTCCCACAGCTTATCCAGCAGCTGCTTTTCTTCCATGGATGCGGACACCCGCCGCTGATCCAGACGGGAGACCTCGCCCTCGGTGCGCAGCAGCTCCTCGTTGAGGCTCTGGCTCTCCCGGGTGGACTTCACCCGCTCGCCCTCCAGCTCCAGCTTCTCCTGGTTCAGCCGGGCCACCGCCTCGTTCTGGGCCCGGTTCTCCTCCTGAAGGGCGGACAGAGCCCCCTGCTTCTCCTGGATCTCCTGGGCAAAGCTCTCATTTTTGCTCTCATAGTCGGCCATCAGAGCCTGGCTCTGGGTGCGGTCCCCGGCCATGCTGGCCTTCAGGCTCTCCAACTCCTGAAGGCCCGAACGGGTGGCCTCCCGCTCCGCCTCCAGGGCGGCCTGGGCGGCGGTAAGCTCGGCGGCCTCCCGAGCAATGCGGGCCGAGCGCTCCTGCAAATCGGTCTGGCCCTTGGCCTTGCCCTCCGCCTCACTTTTCAGTGCCGCGGCTTCGCCCTCCAGTTCCTGAATCCGCACCCGGGCATTCTGGGTGTCCTCCTCAATCTGGCCGGAGCGGCTCTTCAGCTGCTCCAGCTCCTCGCCCAGGTTCTCCTGCTGGCTCTCCAAATCGGCAACCACGCTGCGGCAGTGGGATACCTCGCCCTCCGCTTTCAGGATGGCATCCTCCCACGTTCTCAGCTGGTTCTGGGCGGTCTCCAGCTCATAGCGGGCGGCTGTGGCCTCCCGCTCCGCCTCTGCCAGATCCCGGGCCCCCTGGGCCACCTGGCTGCGGATGTCCTCCAGCTGCTTTCCAAGCCGCTCCAGCTCGTTGGCACGGCTGAGAATACCGGCGCTGCGGCTGGCCGAGCCGCCGGTCATGGAACCACCGGGGTTCAGCACCTGGCCGTCCAGAGTGACAATTCGGAATTTATAGCCATACTTCCGGGCCGCAGCAATGGCCGTGTCCAGGTTCTCCATCACGGCCACCCGCCCCAGCAGGTTGGAAAATACATTTTTATAGCGGGGGTCAAAAGTGACCAGCTGGTCACCTACGCCTACAAATCCCGGTTCCCGCTGGAGGCTCTGCCCCTCCCGCAGCTCTCCCGGACGGATGGAGCTGAGGGGCAAAATGGTGGCCCGGCCGGCATCCCGGCGCTTCAGATACTGGATAACGGCCTTGCCGTCCTCCTCCCGGTCCACCACGATATTCTGCATGGCGCCGCCAAGGGCGGTCTCAATGGCCACGGTGTACTGGTCGGGTACCTTCAAAAGGTCGGCCACCGGGCCGTGGATATGCTGGAGGGTGCCCCGCTGGGCCTCTCCCACCACCAGCTTTACCGCCTTGGAATAACCTTCATGCATCTGCTCCATTTCTTTGAGCAGCTTCATCCGGGAGGTCAGGGCGTTTTCCTCCATCTGGAGCTTCACATGGCGGTCCTTCGTCTGGGCCGCCTTTTTCTGTCTGGACTCCATCCGCAGCTGATAGCCGCTGATGACATTCTTTACCGCGTCCCGCTCCTCCAGGGCATCCTCATAGCCCTTCCGTGCGGCCTTGCTCTCGGTCCGGGCCTGCTCCAAACGCTGCTCCAGCTCTCTCAGCTCCCGGCGCACCGTCTCGTCCCGGTCCATCACTTCCTGGGCGGCGGCGGCCAGAGCGGAAAGAAGGGCCTTGGCTTCGGCAGCCCCGGCAGTTCCCAGATCGGCCTGGCTGCGCAGCTGCTCCAGCTCCCGGGCCAGCGTGCCCGCAGAGCTGGCAGCCTCCTCCGCCTCCCGGCTTTTTGCCTCCAGGGCGGCGCGGCCCTGCTCCAGCTGCTGCTCAATTTCTGCCAGACGCCCCCGCCGCTGCTCAATCTGGGCGGAGAGGGAACCCTCCCGGCCCTCCTGCTGCTCCAGATCGGCCCGGATGCGCTGGGCGGACTCCTGGTTGTGGGCAATGTTGCTCTGGAGCACCGCAATGGCCGACTCCAGCTCGTTCATTCTGGCCTGGCGGCCCTGAAGTTCAAAGCGCAGCCGGTCGGCCTCCACATCCTTCTCCCGCATCTGCTGGGAGAACTGTTCCGCGGCGGCGTAGGCCTTCTCCTGGGCCACCCGTACTTCCTCCCGCTGGCGCACGGCCTCCTGATAGTCGGCCTCCAGCTTAATGTTGCTGGTTCGGATGCGCTCCAGGGTGTCCAGCCAAACGGAAATCTCCAGTCCCCGCAGCTCATCCCGGAGTACCAGGAACTTCTTCGCCTTTTCGCTCTGCTCCCGCAGCGGCTCCACCTGGTACTCCAGCTCGGAAATCTTATCGTTGATGCGCACCAGGTTTTCGTCCGTGCGCTCCAGTTTCCGCTCTGCCTCTTCCTTCCGGTGGCGGTAACGGGAAATTCCCGCCGCCTCTTCAAAGACTTCCCGCCGGTCGGCGGATTTTACCGACAAAATCTCGTCAATCTTGCCCTGGCCGATGATGGAGTAGCCCTCCCGGCCCAGACCGGTATCCATAAACAGCTCGTTGACGTCTTTGAGGCGGACGGAGCGGCGGTTAATGTAGTACTCGCTCTCCCCCGAGCGGTAGTACCGTCGGGTGACCATCACCTCAGACTCCTCCATATCAAAGATATGTGAGGTGTTGTCCAGCACCAGGGACACCTCGGCGTAGCCGGTCTGCTTACGCTTGGCCGTTCCGCCAAAGATAACGTCCTCCATCTTCCCGCCGCGCAGGACCCGGGTGGACTGCTCCCCCATGACCCAGCGGATGGCGTCGGAAATGTTTGATTTGCCCGAGCCGTTGGGGCCTACAATGGCGGTGATGTCCTCGCCGAAGGTCAGTACCGTTTTATCGGGAAAGGACTTGAAGCCCTGGATTTCCAATGCTTTTAAGTACAAAAAGGCCACCTCGCATCTTCCGCAAATATAGCTTCTGCCTTTGCGTCAGTTCCTAGATTAAGACATAACAATAGATAATATATTATAGCAAAAACCCCGTTTCAATGCAATCGCCCAGACTTTCATAGGCGGAAAATAAAGTCTCCCGTACCACTCTGTTTAAGGGCATTTCCCCGCCCAAAGATGATTTAAAAAATTTTGAATTTAGGGGTTGACTTTGGGGAAATATCTGCTATAATATCGTTTGTCGCCGCGAGTGTAGCTCATCTGGTAGAGCGCCACCTTGCCAAGGTGGAGGTAGCGAGTT
>CAUFAM010000073.1 GCA_959022875.1 uncultured Oscillospiraceae bacterium
CCAGGAGAACCCCTATAACGTGGGTCTGGACGCCGCCATCCTCATGAACCCCCAGGTCTGGGTGGCTTCCGGCCACGTGGGCGGCTTCTCCGACCCCCTCATGGACTGTAAGGAGTGTAAGGAGCGCTTCCGCGCCGACAAGGTCATTGAGGACTGGTGCCAGGAGAATAACTTCGACCTGGGCCACAGCGTGGACGCCATGAGCCAGGCCCAGATGAAGGAGTTTGTGGAGGAGCACAACATCTGCTGCCCCTCCTGCGGCAAGCACAACTGGACCGACATCCGCCAGTTCAACCTGATGTTCAAGACCTTCCAGGGTGTCACCGAGGATGCCAAGAACACCGTGTATCTCCGGCCTGAGACCGCCCAGGGCATCTTCGTCAACTTCCAGAACGTCCAGCGCACCACCCGCCGCAAGCTGCCCTTCGGCGTGTGCCAGGTGGGTAAGTCCTTCCGCAACGAGATCACCCCGGGCAACTTTACCTTCCGTACCCGTGAGTTTGAGCAGATGGAGCTGGAGTTCTTCTGCAAGCCCGGCACCGAGCTGGAGTGGTTTGCCTACTGGAAGAAGTTCTGCCACGACTGGCTGCTGGGTCTGAACATGAAAGATGAGAACCTGCGTCTGCGCGACCACGACCCCGAGGAGCTGTCCCACTACTCCAACGCCACCACCGACTTTGAGTTTGTCTTCCCCTTCGGCTGGGGCGAGCTGTGGGGCGTGGCTTCCCGCACCAACTTCGACCTGAACGCCCACCAGACCACCTCCGGCAAGGACATGACCTACTTTGACCAGGAGGCCAATGAGCACTATATCCCCTATGTCATCGAGCCCTCCCTGGGCGCTGACCGCGTGACCCTGGCCTTCCTGGTGGACGCCTATGACGAGGAGGTTGTGGACGCGGAGAAGAACGATGTGCGCACCGTCCTGCGCCTGCACCCCGCCCTGGCCCCCTACAAGTGTGCCGTGCTGCCCCTCTCCAAGAAGCTGGGCGACAAGGCCCGGGAGATCCAGGCGGAGCTTTCCAAGTACTTCATGGTGGACTATGACGACGCCGGCTCCATCGGCAAGCGCTACCGCCGCCAGGACGAGGTGGGCACTCCCTACTGCATCACCGTGGACTTCCAGACCGTGGGCAGCGAGACCGAGGAGGCCGACCACGCCGTCACCATCCGCGACCGTGATACCATGGAGCAGGTCCGCGTGCCTATCAGCGAGCTGAAAGCCTGGCTGGAGGAGAAGCTGGCCTATTGATGAGCAGGCTTGCCCCTGCTCCATGCCGCAAAGCGCCAGCTGCGGAAAAAATTCGCCTCCGGCGAATTTCCGCAGGGCGAATTCAGTTCGCCCGAGGATTTGAAATCTGCCTTGGGGCCCCACACAAAGGTGTTTTCTTTGTGTGGGAGTGCAGGTCCGTGTGCCTATCAGCGAGCTGAAAGCCTGGCTGGAGGAGAAGCTGGCCTACTAATATAAATCATAGCTGAATTTGGCCGGAGCGCCCTTCCTTTTTGGGCGCTCCGGCCTTTTTTTTCCATTTTATCTTGTAAATCAGGGAAAAAGGCGCTAAAATATACGGACATTATCCGGTATGGATTAGAATCCCCACAGGGATTTGAAGGAGCTTTTATGAAAACGTTGTTGAACATTATGCGCCTGCCTTCCGGGACAGAGCGCCGGTACGGCCGGGCCCATCAGATTTGGCTTGCCCTGGCCCTGACGGGCCTTGGGTGCTGCATTGGGCTGCTGTCGCTGTTGTTTTCCGCCATGGCGGTGGAGACTTTGGTGAGCAAGGACCTGCTTTTGTCCTATGTGACAAGCCCGCTGCTTTTGTTTCTCAACCTCTGGCCCCCGGTGCTTCTGGTCTGGCTATTTTATTTCCTCTTCCGCCGGGCCTGGGTGGGCTTTTTAGGGGGCTTTATCCCCATTATGGGCGTGGCCCTGGTAAACTATTTTAAAATCCAGCTCCGGGCCGACCCCTTCCTGGCGGTGGACCTGGGTCTGGCCTCCGAGGCGGCAGGCATTGTGGGAAATTATGAGCTGGAGCTCAACTGGCTCATCTGGCTGACAGTAGCCGCCCTTGTGGGGGGATTGGTGTTTTCCATCCTGCTCATGCCCCGGGGACTGAAGGGCTGGCAGCTTCGGATGCTGGGAGCTTTGAGCGCCGGGGCGCTGCTGTGCGTCAGCTTTGTGAGCATCTACCTCAACGACTACTACTATGAAAAGACCGGCGGGGCCATGCCCTGGGATGAGGCCCAGGACTATGTGTCCAAGGGGGGCATCTATCCCTTCCTCCACTCCTTCCGGGAGCTGATTTTCGTGGCTCCGGAGGACTACGACGCGCCCACTGCCGCCGAGCTTCTGGGACAATATGAGGACGCGGACATCCCGGAGGAGCAAAAGGTATCGGTCATGGGCATTATGTTGGAGGCCTTCTGTGATTTGACGGATTTTGAGGTCCTGGCCCAGCAGGACAGTGTAATGGAGGTCTATGCCCCCTGGCATCAGCTCTCGGAGCAGTCGGTGTCCGGGCGGCTTCTCACCAACATCTTTGCCGGAGGAACGGTGGACACCGAGTGGGCCTTCCTCACCGGCTATTCCAGCCACAGCGATTTTGTCCAGAATACCGACTCCTATGTGTGGTATCTGGACGGCCAGGGTTATCAGACCTTCGGCAGCCACCCGGGCTTTGGCTGGTTCTATGACCGGCAGACCATTAACCAGCTGCTGGGCTTCCAGGAGTACTGGTTTACCGAGAACCACTATGGGGAGCTGGTAGACCCGGTGGCCGCCCAGTGGAATTCCGACCATATTCTCATGGAGGAGCTGCTCAAGCAGCTTCAGGACCGGGTACAGGACGGCCCCTGCTTCTCCTTCTCGGTCTCCTATCAGAATCACGGCCCCTATGAATGGCAATATACCGCCGGGGAGAGCTATCTTACCACCGAGATCACCGGGCTTAGTGATTCCACCTGCAACATCTGGAACAACTACCTTATGCGCGTGGCCGATACCTTGTCGGCCATTACCGACCTGGTGAATGGCCTGGAGGCGATGGAGGAGCCGGTGGTGCTGGTGCTCTTCGGCGACCACAAGCCCTGGGGCGGAAACGGCAACACGGGCTATACGGAGCTGGGCTGTACCTTTGATCTTACCACTACCCAGGGATTTTATGATTACTTTGCCACCCCCTACCTCATCTGGGCCAATTCCGCGGCCAAGGAGGTGCTGGGCCGGGACTTTACCGGCGACGGCGGCGACTTCTCCCCCTGCTTCCTCATGGAAGAGGTCTTTAGCCAGTGCGGCTGGGTGGGACCGGGCTTTATGCAGCTGGCCCGGGAGATGCGGGAGCTGACCCCCCTCATCCATGAGCAGGGGATCTACTGGAAGGACGGTTCTCCCTGCTATGAGCTGACGGAGGAGGAGCAGGAGCTCATCTCCATGTATCAGAATGTGGAGTATTACCGGGAACACTCTGTGGATCCGGAGCAATAAAAAAAGGATGGGCATTTTGCCCATCCTTTTTTCATTGGGTCAGCTGAGGTAGTTCAGGGGGTTCACAGATCTGCCCCCAACGCGGACCTCAAAGTGGCAGTGGACGCCGGTACTGTTGCCCGTGCTGCCCGCCTTGGCAATGGCCTGGCCCTGATAGACCTTGTCGCCTGCGGAGACCAGCAGGGAGGAGTTGTGTGCGTAATAGGTCTGGACTCCGTTGTCGTGGGTGATGATGACCAGGTAGCCGTAGGAGCCCTTCCAGCCGGCAAAGGTGACGGTGCCGCCGTCAGCAGCCTTGATCTTCTCGCCGTAAGTGGCGTGGATGTCCAGGCCGGAGTGGTATTCGTAGTAGCCAAAGAGGTAGCGGCCGCCGAAGTAGGAATTGATGCGGCGGCTGGAGGTGGGCCAGGTGTAGGTTCCGGTGGAAGCGGTCTTGGGCTTCTCCTTGGTGCCCACGGCCTTAACGGTGGTGGTGGGCTCCCGCAGGGTGGTGGAGCTGACGATGGTGCGCTCCTTCTCATAGCCGTTCACATAGACCACATCGGCCTCAATGCGGGCCTCGCCCTCCTCGCCCTGAGTGATAATTTTGCTTTCACCCTTGTACATGGAGCTGTCCTCCACGGTTTCCACCGGGCATTCAATGGCCTGAGTGTAGACCTCATGGTCCAGGGTCTGCACCGAGAGGGTGGGGATTTTTTCCTTTACGTTGAGTACGTCCCCAATCATCAGGCGGTTGATGTCGATGCCCGGGTTCAGGGCCTTCAGGTCGCTGACGGACATGTCGTTGGCATAGGCAATGGCGTTGAAGGTATCGCCCTTTTGTACGGTGTAGGTGGTTTCACCGGTGGAGTTGGCCTCCAGAGCCTGGCGCATCCCATCGGTGGTCATCAGATCCTCCACGGCATAGACGTAGCGGATCTGAAGGGGTTCCACAAAGGTTGCTTCCTGGGTGTTTTCGGTGGTATATTGCTCCTTCAGCTCTTCCAGCATGTTGGTCAGGGCGGTTTCGTCCTTGACCGCGCCGATGGCACGGCCGTTGACCACCACTTCACAGGCCCGCAGCTCGTCGCTCACCTCGGTGAGCTGTTCGTAAAAATAATTGCGGATGGTCTGCTCGTCGTTGAGATCACTTTTTAAGGTGAGGCCAAATTCATAGTCCACCTGGGCGTCCACCTGGTAGTCATAGCCCAGAAGCTGGGAACCCTGGCTCTCCACTGTGGCAATCGCCTGGTCCACCACGCTCTGGTCGGCCACCACGCCCACCTGCTGGCCATCCACCACCACGGCGTAGCTGGTGGAATAGAGGGTGGTCAGGGTGAGGGCGGAGCCCAGAGCGGCGGAAACCAAAATAAAGGTAATGGGGCCCGCCACCCGGTTGCCTGCCGCGGCCCCGTGAAAGAGGTGGGCCCAGCGGCGAACGTGGATGCGGGACCACTCCCGGGCTGTCTTATAGTAGAGCACCAGTGTTCTCTTCCGGGGGGACTGGTCAATCCGCTCCCACAAAGAGGTGATGTTATCTTTTAGTTCGGCGGCAAGCTTTTGAATCCGCGCCTGAAACTGTTCCATCTGGGGTTACCTCTCTTCTGACAAAAGAAAAATGACAAAGTTGAAACAAGAGTTACAAAATGGTAACAATCAATACTATACACAAATTTCTTGTTATCGTCAACCCTTTTGCCTGGAATGAGTGGAAAAAATTGTACAAAAAAAGAATGCCGGGAGTTTTTTCCGGCATTCTTTTAACAAATTGTGTCTGAATTCAAACCATTTTCTAACATAGAGGAACGGATAAAACCTTAAAAGACACTCAGGGCGAAGGACAGGGTCATGACGATCACACCCAGACTGGCGCAGGCGTCCAGTACCCAGGCGGCCCGTTCCCGGCGGCCGCCGCGCTTTTTCCCGGTGGAGGGCAGGACAGTGAGCTGGGGCTTTGTTTGAACGGGGGCGGACTGGCTGTGGAGGTCAAGGCTGGGGGCCAGGCTCCCCTCCTGGGTCAGGGCATGCTTACGGCGGAACTCGGACAAATCCACCAGATTGCCCTCGTGACGGATAAAGTTGGAAGTGGCGTAATAGACGGTTTGCATGTGAGATCCCTCCGTTTCATTCTGACCAAATTTTATTTACAAGATAGTCCCAAAAAACGGACTATTTCGACGCCTTACGACAAAATGTTTGCCTCTGGGTATAAAATACAACAAATGTTCCATAATGTCAAGAGAAAATCGAACATTTTTTCCACTCTTGAATATTCCCCTGACCTCCTTCTATGAGAAACAGACGAAAAAGAGGCGAAAAGGTTCCAGGTTCATAATTTTTTTCTTATCCTTGTTGCGTTTTGGGAAAAATAGAGGTATAATAGCCAATCGTTGAGAAATCCAAGAGAGGTGCAGCTTCCATGCGGAATGAAAAACTGAGAAACGTAGCGATTATTGCCCACGTCGACCATGGCAAGACCACCCTGGTGGACGAGCTGCTCAAGCAGTCGGGCGTGTACCGAGAGAACCAGACCGTGGTGGACCGCGTGATGGACTCCAACGACCTGGAGCGGGAGCGGGGCATCACCATTACGGCCAAGAATACCGCTGTGCAGTACGGCGATATTAAGATCAACATCGTGGACACGCCGGGCCATGCCGACTTTGGCGGCGAGGTGGAGCGTATTTTGAAGATGGTCAACGGCGTTATCCTGCTGGT
>CAUFAM010000074.1 GCA_959022875.1 uncultured Oscillospiraceae bacterium
ATCTCTGCTATTCTGCAGTCTGCGTTTTACCCCCAGTGTATTGTTGATGCGGGTTATGTTTGCAACGTTGGAGGGAGATTCCCTTGGGAGAGAAGGAAAATATTTTAGGCACCATGCCTGTGGGACGGCTGGTAATCCACATGTCCTGGCCGATTATGATTTCCATGTTGGTGCAGGCAGTCTATAATCTGGTAGACAGCATCTTTGTGGCGCAGATCAGCGACAAGGCCTTTCTGGCCCTTTCCTACGCCTATCCCATCCAGACCCTGATGGTGGCTTTCTGTGTGGGCATTGGCGTGGCCTTCAGCGCCATTTTGTCCAAGCGGCTGGGAGAACGGGACATGGCGGGAGCCAGAGACGCGGTGTTTCATGGACTTGTTCTTTACGCCGGGTGCTGGGTGCTGTTTAGCTGCTTTGGCTTGTTGGGGGCGGATGCCTACCTGACAGGATGTACCGGGGATGGCCAGGTGCGGGAAATGGGTATCGCCTATCTGAGAATATGCTGCCGCCTGTCCTTTGGGATCTGTACCCAGTTCCCCCTGGAGCGGATTCTTCAATCCACCGGCCATCCCGCAGGTTTTATGATCATTCAGGGCAGCGGAGCGGTGATCAATCTGATTCTCGATCCCATCCTCATCTTCGCCTGCAACATGGGCGTGGCGGGGGCGGCAGCAGCCACGGTGATTGGCCAGATTACCGGGGGTGTCATTGGCTGTTTTCTGCTGCGGCGGATCCGAAGGGAGCTGCCCCTGCCCATGCAAGGCTTTTGCATGCAGCGGGAGCTTTTCGAGGAGTATGCACGGGTCGCACTGCCGGCCGTGCTGATGCAGGCCATGGCCAGCGTAACCGCGCTGGGCCTCAACGGAATTTTGAAGCTGTGGTCAGAAACAGCAGTGTGGGTACTGGGAGTCTATTTCAAGCTTCAGACCTTTGTGTTTATGCCGGTGTTCAGTGTCAACAATGCCATGGTGTCCATTATCAGCTACAACTATGGGGCCGGTGAGGGAAAACGGGTATCCGCCTGTCTGCGGTTTGGCGTGGGCACGGCGCTGGCGACGGCCCTTGCAGGGGGCTTGGTGCTGTGCCTGGGGGCGGGGTTGGTGCTGCGGACCTGCTTCCAGGCTGGCGTACAGGCCATGGAGATGGGGGTGCCTGCCCTGCGGATGACGGCGGTGGCCTTCCCGTTTGCTGCGGTGAGCATTATTTTGTCCGCGGCCTTTCAGTCCTTGGGGTATAGCCGCTTTTCACTGACGGTTTCCCTGCTGCGCTATGTGGTGCTTCCGCTGCCGGCGGCGCTTCTTTTAGTAAAGACCGTTCCGGAGTGTTCCTTCTTGTGTTTCCTGGCAGCAGAGGCAGCCACCATGGCTGTGGCCCTTGGCCTTTTCCGTCAGGTGGGAAGAGCGGCCATATCGTCCGTCAAACGGGCATAAAAAAACGGTTCCGCAAACAGCGGAACCGTTTTTTATCTGTAAAATTACATCATCTTTACCGTATAGTACACGAACAGGGCAAAAATCCAGGCCAGCATGACAAAGATGAGATAGTAGGCCACGGCGGCGCCGGCCACCAGGGCGGCCACAACCACAACAATGCTGGCCAAGCAGCTGGCCAAAATCACACCGTAAGAGCAGCCCGCAGGAAGGAACTGGACAGGAACCTTCAGGGGGAGCAGGCCGTCGTTCTTTTTTAAAAACAGGGTGACAGCCAGAACCAGGATGATGGCCACCAGAATGAGGGCGACCTCATAGCTCACGCCGCTGGCGTAGCGCACAAACCACAAAGCCAGCACAGACATGCCGGTGGCGGTGGCAGAGAGGAAAAATTCCTTCTGATAGATATAATAGATCACAGACAATACAGCCCAGGCAACCACCAGCCAGAACAGCATGGACATCCCGGTGGACTTATACTTCAGCACCACATGGGAGCAGATGGTAAGGGCACCGCCTGCTGTGGCAATGAGCAGAGGGATAATTGCCTTTTGAGCCATTCTGGCCTTGATGAAGGCCCAGACCAGGCAAACAACGGCCACAGCCAGGCCGGCAATCCGAACAGCCTTTAAGACACTTTGAAGCACGACAACAATTTCGATCTCGTCTACAAAGTAATTGATATAAAAACGGTTGACAAGAACCAGAAGCCCTTCCAGAACAACAGCCGCCGCAATCCAGAGCAGTGCGCGGGTCAGGGCGACGTCTTCCTGGTGGCGCCGTGCTTCTCTCTGCTTTTTATCCATGCGTATCCAATCTCCTTGACGCGGACCGTCCAGGTCCGAAGAGTGTGCCGCCGTTGGCGACATATCCGATCAGTTTATTATTGTACCAGATGGTAATTTTATTTGCAAGTAATAAAAGGGAAAAACAGTCGAAATTAAAGAAATGTTAATAAATTCGGAAAATTCCGGTTTCAAGGAAAACTCGCCGCAGGCGGAAAGGCCTGCGACGAGCTGGAGCTAGTGGTGGGAATCGAACCCACGGCCTGCTCATTACGAGTGAGCTGCTCTACCCCTGAGCCACACTAGCAAATAGTGCTTCAGTATTATACCTATTTTATTCAAATTCGTCAAGGGGGGAGTTTATCACAAAAGTTCGAACAACCAGGACCGGGATTTCAGCTATACTTTTGGAGGCCTGCATGATAAAATAAACCAAACAAAAATGAAGCGAGGAACAACCATGGTCATCTCAAACTTTAGCCAATTGAAGGAAAAGCTCCACGACCTTCCGGTAAAGCGGGCGGTAGTGGCTGCGGCCCATGACGAGCACACCCTCCAGGCTGTGTTTGCGGCCCGGCGGGACGGATTCATCCGCCCTGTGCTGGTGGGGGAGGGGGAGGAGATCCGCTGCATAGCCCGCCGCCTTGGAGAGCCCTTGGAGGAGGATCAGGTAATTGAGGCTTCCGGAGAACAGGCCTGCGCCCAGCAGGCGGTGGCGCTGATCCGGGAGGGCAGAGGAGATCTGCTCATCAAAGGGATGCTTCAGACGGGCGCCATGCTGAAGGCTGTGGTGTCTAAAGAAAACGGGATTCGCCGCAGCGAGGTGATGTCCCACGTGGCCATTCTGGATGTGCCCTCCTATCATAAGCTGCTGTTTATCACCGATGGAGGCATGGTAGTAGCCCCTGATCTGAAGCAGAAGCGGCACATTTTAAAAAATGCAGTAGAATTTTGTCATTTTCTGGGCTACGAGAACCCCAAGGCGGCGGTGCTGTGCGCCGTGGAGACGGTCACATCTGCCATGCCTGAGACGCAGGATGCACAGCAGCTGAAGCTGGAGGGGGAACAGGGGGCCTTTGGCGCCTGCCAGGTGGAGGGCCCCATCTCTCTGGATTTGGCAACGGACCGGGAGGCCGCCCTCACCAAGCACTATCAAAGTCCCGTGGCTGGGGACGCGGACATCCTGCTGGTGCCTGCCATTGCTGTGGGAAACGTGCTGGGCAAGGCCCTCTACGGCCTGGCAGGCGGCGAGATGGCCGGAGTGGTGCTGGGGGCACAGGTGCCCATTACCGTCAATTCCAGAGGGGCCAGCGCCCAGGAAAAATATTGGTCCATTTTGATCAGCGCGGCCATGGGCAGCGCATGCCAGGCAATTTGAAAGGAGACCACCCATGGCGTATCACATTTTGGTTTTAAATCCCGGCTCCACCAGCACCAAGGCTGCGGTGTACGAGGATGAACACCCCCTGATGATGAAGAGCTTTCCCCATACCAACCGGGATCTGGCCCCCTATCCGACCCTGAACGACCAGCTGGACTACCGGGTAGCGCTGGTGCGGGGATGGCTGGCCCAGGAGGGCTATGACCTGGCAAACTTATCTGCGGTGGTGGGCCGGGGAGGGATTATTCCCAATATTGTGGCCGGAGGCTACCTGGTGGATGATCAGCTGGAGGATTGTCTGCTTCATCACACGGTGTTCGACCACGCTTCCAATCTGGGTGGCCTGATGGCCCGCTCCTTTGCCCAGCCCCTGCACATTCCGGCCTATATCTATGACGCGGTGACCAGTGATGAGCTGCTGCCTGAGGCAAGGGTGACGGGGTTTCGGGAGGTGACCCGCACCAGCTTCTGCCATGTGCTCAACGCCCGGGCCACCGGCCATAAATATGCCCAGGCTATGGGGCGCCGCTATGAGGATATGAATTTGGTGGTGGCCCATCTGGGAGGCGGGATCTCCATCTCCGCCCATAGCCACGGGCGGATCATCGACTCGGTGTCCGATGACGCAGGGCCGTTTTCCCCTGACCGGGCGGGCAGCCTCAACATGCTGTATGTGGTGGATCTTTGCTATTCGGGCAAGTACACTAAGGCGGAGATGCTCAAAAAACTCCGGGGCGAGGGTGGAATGTCCGCTCTGCTGGGGACCCATGACTGCCAGGAGGTGGAGCGCCGCATTGCCCAGGGGGACGAGTGGGCGGCTCTGGTCTATCAGGCCCAGGCCCTTCAGATTGCCAAGGGTGTGGGCATTATGCTGGGGTGCTTTACCCAGCTGATTGATGCGGTCATTCTCACCGGAGGCCTGGCAAACTCCAAGAAGCTCACCGGAATGGTCATCGACTACCTCCACAACCTCTGCCGGGTGGTGGTGATCCCCGGGGAAAATGAGATGGAAGCGCTGGCCCTGGGGACACTGCGGATTCTCCGGGGGGAGGAGAGCTGTCACACCTACCGGCCTGGGTTTGCACCGGAAACAAACTAAAAAACAGGGACAAGCTTTCAACGCTTGTCCCTGTTTTTTTGCAGAGTGATCAAAGAGCAGCATATTCCACCGGGCAGCCCTTGGCCTGGTAGCGCTCCCGGAGCTGTTCCTGCTGGGCCGGTTCCGGATCCAGGTAAATTTTTCCCGTGTAGCCATCCATCAGTGCCAGGTGCCCCTCCCACTTGGCGGCCAGATTGACCTCGATGATAGAGGGGATGTGGAAAGCGCGGATGAGCATAGCGGTGTGGCTGTCCAGGCTGCCCTTCCGGGCAATCAGTCCCAGCAGACGGTTTTGGTCAAAGTCCATGACCTCACTGGGGAGAAAGTCATCGGAAACCAAAATGGCGGGGGCCTCCATGCTCAGCTCCTGCCGGTTTCCCATCAGGGCACGGATGACCCGTTGGGAGATGTCGCGGATGTCTGCGGCCCGGGCACGCATGTAGGGGCTGTCCATGGCGGAAAAGGCGGAGGAAAAGCTGAGCTCGGTCATCTGTACAGCGTACTCCGCGGTAACGCCCCGCCCCTGGATCAGCCGGCGGACGGTTTCCACATAATCCCGATCCTCCAACAGGAGGCTGTGGATGTTAAAAATGGAGGCCACCGACTCTCCAACCCGGTCCCGGGCCTGTATGTAAAAGGAGCCCAGCTCTTCAATGGCCACTTGCTGGGCCTGATGAAAGCGAGTAATTTCCTGCCTCCAGTTATTCTGGGTGTAGAGCTGGGGGGAGGGCATGGGACGCCGGTAGTAACACAGACGGCCAGCCACAATCTGTTCCATAATGGGCTTACCCGCCAAAACCTGCACTTTGCCACCCCCTTGATCGGCAGAGAATAATATTTTTTTAGATTATAGCCTGTTGCTTTTGTTTTGTAAAGACCAGTTTCTTCCAAATGGGTCCTTATAAAGCGTGTATTGTGGAAAGAAAAATCCGGGCCCGGCGTGGTGCCAACCCCTTGAAGCGCCGGACTGGGAATTTTTGCTTTACTAGGATAAATTGGTGTGCTATAATATGCCCATGTCATTATGCCGCTTTGGGCGGTTTCAGGAGGTTGTGTCCATGGTTTCGGAACGTATGAAGGGACTGGGTACCGCCCGGTCTGTGATCCGTGAATTGTTTGAGTATGGAAAAATCCGGGCCGCGGAGGTTGGCGCGGAAAATGTATTTGACTTTTCCATCGGAAATCCCAGCGTGCCCGCCCCGGCAGCAGTCAACGAAACGGCTATTCGCCTGCTGCAGGAGCAGCCCGATCTGATCCACTGCTATACCAGTGCCCAGGGCGACCTGGGTGCCCGGCAGCGCTTTGCCGATTCCCTCAACCGCCGCTTTGGTACAAGCTATTCCGCCGACCGGCTTTATATTACTGTGGGTGCGGCGGCCTCCCTGTGCTGTGTCTTCAATGGCCTTACCTGCCCCGGGGATGAGTTTATTGTGTTTGCTCCTTATTTCCCGGAGTACAAGGTGTTTATCGAGGGAGCGGGTGCC
>CAUFAM010000075.1 GCA_959022875.1 uncultured Oscillospiraceae bacterium
GGCGTCGAAGATGGCCTGGAAGATGTCCTTGAAGGTGTGGTCGTACTGCTTGGAGATGGTGTCCTTGGTGGCGAACCACAGGTCCTGTTTGGTGTCAATGGCGTACTGGAAGCAGGAACGGGCGAAGGAGGCGATGGAGCTGTCCTTGTTGTACTGCCCTTGGAGCACGCCGGAGCACTCAAAGTCGTAGACGGTCTGGCGGAATTCCTCCTTCCCGTCCGCGCCGGTGAACACCAGCTCGGCCCTGCCGGGGCCGGGCACCCGGTACTCGGTGCACCTATAAACGTCGCCGTAGGCGTGGCGCGCGATGGTGATGGGATGCTTCCAGGTCTTGACCACCGGGGAGATGCCCCTGACCATGATAGGGGCGCGGAACACGGTGCCGTCCAGGATGGCGCGGATGGTGCCGTTGGGAGACTTCCACATCTGGGAGAGCCGGTACTCCTCCACCCGCTGGGCGTTGGGGGTGATGGTGGCGCACTTGACCGCCACGCCGTACTTCTTGGTGGCCTCGGCGGAGTCCACGGTCACCTGGTCCTTCGTCCGCTCCCGCTCGGGCAGGCCCAGGTCGTAATACTCGGTTTTCAGGTCGATGTAGGGCAGGAGCAGCTCGTCCTTGATCTGCTGCCACAGCACGCGGGTCATCTCGTCCCCGTCCATCTCCACCAGCGGGGTAGTCATCTGAATCTTTTCCATGGTCTCCTCCTCGGTTGGTTTTATCGCATTTCCTGGGCCAAATTATACCCCCATCCGTCAAAAATGGCTAGGGATTCCGTGTGTTTTGCCTCTTGTCCCGCCCGGGTTAGATCGGCTATACTGGAACACAGCCACAAAGAGAAAAGAGGATTGTCCCGTGTTCAGCAAGCAGGCCCTGCGCAGGCTCATTCTGCCCTTAATTATCGAACAGTTTCTGGCTGTCATGGTGGGTATGGCGGACATCATGATGGTCTCCTCCGCCGGAGAGGCCGCAGTCTCCAGCGTGGCGCTGGTGGATCTCATCAACGTCCTGATCATCAACATCTTTGCCGCCCTGGCCACCGGGGGCGCGGTGGTGTGCGCCCAGTCCATCGGCGCCCAAAACCTGGAGCGGGCCAACCGGGCAGCCAACCAACTTCTGTATATCGTCACCGCCGCTGCCCTGGGGATCATGGTTCTGGTGCTTTTCTGCAAGGCAGGGCTGCTGGGCCTGCTGTTCGGCCAAGTGGAGCCGGAGGTGATGGAGGGGGCCGTCACCTACTTTGTCATCTCCGCCCTCTCCTACCCCTTCATCGCCGTCTACAACGGCTGCGCCGCCCTGCTGCGGGCCATGGGCAACTCCAAGGCCTCCATGTGCGTCTCCGCCTACATGAACGGGCAGAACATTGCGGGCAACGCTGTCTTTGTGTTCGTGTTCCACCAGGGTGTGGCGGGCGTGGCCCTCTCCTCCCTGCTGTCCCGCATCGCGGCCGCCGGACTCATGCTGGCCCTGCTCCACGGCCGGCGCAACCCCGTGCGGGTGTCCGGCCTGCTCCGCTTCCGATTCGAACCGGCGGTCATGGCACAGATTCTCCGCATCGGCGTGCCCAACAGCCTGGAAAACAGCTTCTTTCAACTGGGCCGGGTGCTGCTGGTGAGCCTGATCTCCACCTTCGGCACGGCCCAGACCGCCGCCAACGCCGTGGCTAACAACATCGACAATTTCGGCGTCATTCCCGGCCAGGCCCTGGGCCTTGCTCTCATCACCGTGGTGGGCCAGTGTGTGGGGGCCGGAGACTGGGATCAGGTGCGCGCCTACACCAAGCGGCTGGTCAAGCTCACCTACCTGTGTACCTGGGGGCTCAACGCTGCGCTGCTGCTGGGTCTGCCCCTCATCCTGCGCCTCTACAGCCTGACGCCGGAGACCCAGTGGTACGCCGCGGTGCTCATCTTCATCCACAACGGCTGCGCAATGCTGTTTTGGCCCCTGGCCTTCACCATGCCCAATGCTCTGCGGGCCGCCGGTGACGTGAGGGTGCCCATGGTCATTTCCATCACCTCCATGCTTGTGGTGCGGGTGGGGGGCAGCTATCTGCTGGGCCTCCACTTCGGCCTGGGCGCCATCGGCGTGTGGCTGGCCATGGTGGGGGACTGGGTCGTTCGGCTCATCTGCTTCGTGCTCCGCGCCCGAAAAAAGCTGTGGCTGGAGCACCGCTGAATACGCGCACCCGAAGCCATTCGGGTGCGCGTCAGCCTGTCGAAAAAGTCTTTTCGACAGGCTACTGAACTTTTTGAACCTTTTCTAAAGGTTCAAAAAGTTGTTTGATCCAACGCGAACGGCCCAGGCCGGTCTCTCTTGGCCTGCGGCCAATTCACCTCCAGGGAACCCTGACGGTTCCCTTTCACACTATCCTTCCCTCCGAATCCTTTCGCTAGAGGGTTTATCAACAGCCTCACGCGCACCCGAAGCCATTCGGGTGCGCGTTTTCTTTACCAGAGGTCCAGCGCGAACTGCATGCCCAGGCTCACTGCCGTGATGGCCGCCCAGCAGCACAAGCCCATCAGAATGGGTCTGCCGCCGGTCCTGACGAGTTTGATCAGATCGGTATTGAGCCCAATGGCCGCCATGGCCATGATGATGAAGAACTTGGACAGCTCCTTAAAAGGAGCAAAGGCCGCTGCGTCCACTCCTGCCAGGGACGCCCCCGTAGTAATCAGGGAGGCCAGCATGAAGAACAGGAGGAAGAAGGGGAACACCCGCCGGAGAGAGAAGCTTCCCTCCCCCGCGCCGCCTGCCCGCCTGGCCCGGGCGGTGCGCCGGAGAGCCAGCGCAAGGGTGATGGGGATGATGGCCAGAGTGCGGGTGAGCTTGACAATGGTGGCGGTATCCAGGGTGTTGGCCCCGGGGTGCATTCCGTCCCAGGCCGCGGCAGCGGCCGTGACGGAGGAGGTATCATTCACCGCCGTGCCGGCAAAGAGTCCGAAGCCCTCGTTTCCTAGACCCAGCAGGCCGCCCAGGGTGGGGAACAGGAGGGCGGCCGCCACATTGAACAGGAAGATGACCGAGATGGACTGGGCGATCTCCTCGTCGTCCGCGCCGATGACCGGGGCGGTGGCCGCGATGGCGGAGCCGCCGCAGACGGATGAGCCCACCCCCACCAGGGTGGAGATGTTGGAGGGGATATGCAGCAGCCTGTGCAGAAGGAAGGACACCACCAGGGAGGAGGTGATGGTGGACAGGATGATGGGCAGGGACTGAACGCCCACCTTGGCAACCTCCGACAGATTCAGTCCGAAGCCAAGCAGGATCACGGCATATTGCAGGATTGTTTTTGATGTGTAGGCGATGCCCGCCTGAGCCCGGCCCTTATCCCGGACAAGCAGGGCGATAGCCATGCCCGCCAGGATGGCGAACACCGGCCCGCCGATGACCGGGAGCGCCCGGCCCAGCATCCAGCAGGGAATGGCGATGCACAGGCACAGCAGCAGCCCGGTCCCTCTCTCGTTCCAGTGCTTCATGTCATACTTCCTCTCTTTCGGATGGGTGCCCCTATCATACCGTAAAATTTCCATCACGTAAAATGATACTTATTTATTTTTCTATAAGAAATATTTATTGCTTCTTTCCCCCGTTTCCTCCCTTGCCCCCGGAGCGCTTTTCCTGTATAATGTGGTACAGTATTGCGCAACTGCGTGGAAAGGGAGCCTTTTTATGCTGCAAACGGTCATTCCACAGGGGTACGCCCCCTGTCTGAACCTCTATGACACTCAAAAGGCCATTGGCCTGCTCAAGCGCCTGTTTGAGGATACGCTGGGCGGCGCGCTGCACCTGCGCCGGGTCTCCGCCCCCCTGTTTGTGGAGGCCTCCACCGGCCTGAACGACGATCTCAACGGCGTGGAGCGGGCCGTCTCCTTCGACATTCCCGACGCCGGGCGGGACGCACAGGTGGTCCACTCCCTGGCCAAGTGGAAGCGGATGGCCCTCTACCGCTACCAGTTCTCCGTGGGTGAGGGCCTCTACACCGATATGAACGCCATCCGCCGGGACGAGGAGCTGGACAACCTGCACTCCGTCTATGTGGATCAGTGGGACTGGGAGAAGATCATTGCCCCCCGGGACCGGAACGCCGACTATCTCCGGCAAACCGTGCGCACCATTGTCTCTGCCATGGCAGAGACCCAGCACACCCTGCGCTCGGTCTTTCCCCAACTCACCGCTCTTCCTCCGCTGGGGACGGAGGTCTCCTTCGTCACCACCCAGGAGCTGGAGGAGCTCTGGCCCGACCGCTCCCCCAAGGAGCGGGAGGATGCCTGGGTGAAAGAGCATCCCGTCACCTTCCTGATGGGCATCGGCGGCGCGCTCAAGTCGGGCCGCCCACACGACGGCCGGGCCCCCGACTACGACGACTGGACCCTCAACGGGGATATCCTGGTGTGGAACCCAGTGCTGGAGCGGGCTTTTGAGCTGTCCTCCATGGGCATCCGGGTGGACGCCGCCGCCCTGGACCGTCAGCTCACCCTCGCCGGGTGCGAGGCACGGCGGGAGCTTCCCTTCCACAAGCTGCTGCTGGAGGGCAAGCTGCCCCTCACCATCGGCGGCGGCATCGGCCAGTCCCGCCTGTGCATGCTCCTGCTGGGCAAGGCCCACATCGGCGAGGTGCAGGCCAGTGTCTGGGATGAACAGACCATCCAGGCCTGTCGCGACGCCGGGGTGATTCTGCTGTAACGCCGCGTCCGGCTTTTGGTAAAAGTGGAACACGGGGCGGCCTATGAGTGGGCCGCCCCGCGTCTGCCTGCGGTGCAAAAGTGCTTGTACGCTCTCCTCCGGCTATGGTACACTAGCAGGCGAACCGAATCTTTGCACACGGAAAGGACCACCATGGATATTTTGGAGCAAATCAGGGCCAATTACGGCTCCTTCAGCCGCCCCAGGCAGCGTATCTCCGACTTTATCCTGAATTACCCGGAGCAGTGCTGCTTTCTCTCCCTCAGAAGCTTTGCCCAGCAGGTCGGGACCACGGAGGTCACGGTCCTGAACTTCTGCCGCGGCCTGGGACTTGGCAGCTATATGGACCTCAAGAAGGCGCTTCAGGACTACCTGATCGTGCGCGTCAACGCCGGAGACCGGCTGAAGCTGGCGGTGGCGGGCAGCGGCAGTGCCCAGGATCTGTACCAGCGGGTCTGCCGCGCCGAGCGGGAGGCCCTCCAGAGCACCCTGGACGGCAACTCCGTGGAGCTGCTGCTGGCCTTCACCCAAGCCCTGCGCCGGGCCAGGCGTATTTTCATCGCCGCCCATGACTTCAGCCGTTTTCCCGCCGGATACCTGGAGCACCGGCTGCTCTCACTGGAGCTGGACTGCTGCATCCTGGATCTGCAGGCCCGGCAGGATATGTTCCGGCGGCTCTCCGCCCAGCCGCCCCAGGATGGGCTGCTGATTGCCATCACCGTGCCCCCGTACGGCAACGACACCATCGCCCTGACCCGCTACTGCGCTTCCATCGGCATGCCCGTGGCAGCCCTTACGGACCGGCCCGATTCCCCCGTGGCCCGCTGCGCCCAGACTACCCTGCTCTGCCATGTGGAGCTGATGGGTATGACCAACTCCTTTACCTCCATGGTCGGCCTGGTGGACACCCTGGCTATGCTCTATACCTTTACCAGTGGCGCTCCCACCCAGGAGGAGAAGACCTGCCGTGACACACTGCACCGAAAGTTTGACAGTTGTTTTTCCGACCCAAACACTTCAATATGAATTTAATCCTGCACAAAATCCCCTCTTTTTATGGAAAGAGGGGATTTTTCTATCAATTTGCCTGGCGATCCGTCGCGAAAAACAGTTGCAATTGACAAAAGCATTTGCTATAATTTAGTTTATCTTACTACAGTAAACGCTGTAGTAGAAAACATTAGTAAGGAGGAGTATGCATGAATCCTACCGCACGGAAACTGACGGCCCTGTCTCTTGCCGCGGTGATGGGCCTGGGCCTGGCCGCCTGCTCTGGCGGCAGCGGAAATGGGGACGCCACCAGCACCGCGTCCCCTACCCCCGGCACCACCGCAGAGCCGACATCCTACGCCGACCAGATCGTGGTCGGCATTACCGCCGAGCCCAAGTACATTGAGCCCAATGCCCCCGGTATGGGCCCTGCCGAGGTTCAGGTGTCCCAGCAGATTTTCGAGGGCCTGGTCCGCACCGGCGACGACGGCTCTATCGAGCCCG
>CAUFAM010000076.1 GCA_959022875.1 uncultured Oscillospiraceae bacterium
CACGGACTCCTTCAGGGCGTCGTGGAACTCGGTGACCACCTCGTCCTTGCCCTCGGGAATCTCGATCTCTTCCCGCTTGCCGTCGCGCATCTCATAGGCACGCTTGTTGAGCACGTCGATGATGCCGATGACCTTCTTGTTTTCGTCCCAGATGGGCACCACCAGGGGAGCAATCTTGTTGCCGTACTTGCCGCGCAGGGCCTCAAAGGTGGCGTTATAGTCGGAGTTATCCTCGTCGGTCTTGGAAATATAGATAAACCGGGGCATGTTCCGCTCTTCGCAGTACTTCCAGGCCTTCTCCAGACCCACGGAAATGCCGTCCTTGGCGGAGCAGACGATGATCGCGGCATCGGCAGCCCGGAGGGCCTCCATCACTTCGCCGGAGAAATCAAAGCCGCCCGGAGTGTCCAGCACGTTGATCTTACAGCCCTTGAATTCCACAGGGGCCACAGACAGGGAGATGGAGATCTGACGCTTGACCTCTTCGGGGTCGTAATCACATACGGTATTGCCATCGGCGGCCTTGCCCATACGGTCAATGGCGCCGGTCATATACAGCAGACTCTCCGCCAGGGCAGTCTTACCGCTGCCACCATGTCCCAGCAAGCAGACATTGCGGATGTTTTGTACAGAATATCTCATGTCTTGTTCCACTCCTTATGTTTGGACTATTGCTCCGCCCCGGACAGAATTTATCACGTCAGCGGGGTGTTACAGCCTGTTAGTCATTATACACTAAACCCGCCATCCTGACAACTGTTTTTTTGATAAGTTTTGGTTAGAATCACGAAAGAATCCAGCAGACTGTCAAAACAACGAAAGAGCGGCCCCCTGCCGCGCGCAGGGAGCCGCTCACTCTGGTCTGTTTTCTTCAGGGGATCACAACGGACACTTCCAGCTGCTCTCCATCGGAGAACTCTGTGCCAACCTCCGCCACAATGAGCCAGGCGGCCATGTCACAGGTTCCCTCCTGGGGACGGTTCTCCTCCAAGACCACCTGCCCGGCACTCAATCCGTCCTCCTGAATGGTAAAGGAGATGGATGAGCTTTCTGTCTCCATCAAGATGGCCAGCAGGCATCTGGTTTCAAAATACGCCTCGTCATAGGCCTGGGACACCGCCGACAGGTCGTCCTCCGGAAACTCTGCCAGGTAGTCTGTCAGGGAGGAAACACTGCCCAGAATCACGGCAGAGCTTGCCTGGGGGGTGGCCCCATAGGTGACGGAAAAGCTCTGCTCATTCTGAAAGGCTCTTGCCTCGGTCTCGGGCTGTGCATCTACTCCGGTAGTTCCAGCAGTAGGCTCTGTCCCGTTCTGCTCGGGCTGCCCCTGCGCCTCATTCTGGTTTTCCTGAGGCGGCTGGCTGGTCAGCACATCGGTAGGCTGCTGGGGCTGCTGGGAATTCTCCTCCAGCCCCCCTGCTTCCGCCCCACGGTTCTCATCGGCCGGCGGAAGGGTGGATACGTTGTTGTAGGCTCTGGGGACCGGAATCTCTTCCTGGGGCTCTTCCTGAGCCGCCTCCCCCACCTGCGTTTCCCCATCTGCAAAGGCATAGCTGGACATTTTGGGCATACTGTCGGCCGTCGGGGTATCGACGGACAGGTTTTCCTGTGCCTCTTCCTCCTGTCCGTCCGCTGTGTTTTCCTTCTGGGCCGACCCCGTAATCTGGGCTGCCGCCTGTTCCCCGGGCAGACTCAGCTGGCCCGCGCCATAGATTCCGGCGCACAGCACCAGACAGGCGGCCAGCCCCGCCACCGCCTTGAACTGGGGACGGCGGAAAAGGGGAATGACTTTTTTCTTCTCTTCCATCCGGATCCGGTCCATGACCCCCTGTGCAAAGCCCTCGGGGGCGGGAACTTCCTCCAACATGGAAAAATCCTCGTGAAGCCCAGAAAGCTGCTGGGCCAGAGCCCGACAGCTGGGGCAAACGGCCAGATGGGATTCCAGCTCCTGCTGCTCCCCCTCTGACAATTCACCATCCAGACGCTGGGAAATCAATTCATAACAGCGCTGGCAAGCCATGGGCTTCACCTCCTTTTCTTCTCATTCGTTGGGTTAGACGGCGCTGCGCCAAAAAAGTTCCCGTCGGAAATCAAAATTTTTCGAAGGGCCAGCCGTGCCCGGGCAATCCGGGACTTTACCGTCCCCAAATCCAGGTCCATGCTCTGGGCAATCTCCTGATAGCTGAGCCCGGAAAGCTCCCGGAGCACCAGAGCCCGGCGCTGATGGTCCGGCAGCTGCTCCATGGCCCGGGCCAGGGCGCGGCCCCGCTCCGACTGCTCCAGCCTGCGCTGGGGATCCTGATCCCAGTCGGCCGGCTCGGCCCAGCCGCTGTCCTCGTCATCCAGGGACACCGCCGTCTCTACCCCCCGCCGCCGCTTCTGCCGGCGCAGATAGTCGATGCACACATTGGTGGTCAGGCGGTAGACCCAGGTGGAAAAGCTGCTCTCCCCCTGGAAGGACTTCAGGCCTTGCCATGCCTTCAAGAAGGCCTCCTGGGCCAGATCGGCCGCCTCCTCCCGGTCTCCCACCAGCCGCAGGGCCAGGGAGTAGACCCTATTCTGATTTTCTTCCACAAGACGCTCAAAGGCCTCCTGATCGCCCGCTCTGGCCCGCGCCACCAGATCCTGGTCGCTCACCGGGCTCACCCCCTCATTCCTCACTCCCCATTCAGCAGAGATCCCGCTTAATCCCCGCCGTAATGCGGTAAACATCCTCCAGAGTTGTAATCTTCACGATCTGTTCCTTATAATAGCCCGCGTGGGGCACACCCTTGAGATACCAGGCATACTGCTTTCTGGCCTCCAGGCAGGCAATCTTTTCACCCTTGTTGGCCGCCGCCATCTCAAACTGACGCACCGCCGTGTCACACCGCTGACTGAGCGGCGGCATCTCGGGAATGGGCTGTCCCTCCAAAGCGGCCTTGCACTGGGCAAAAATCCAGGGGTTCCCAAACACCCCCCGGCCGATCATAGCAATATCCGCCCCGGTATACTTTAAAATCCGGGGGGCATCACTGCCCTTGAACACATCTCCGTTGGCAATGACCGGGATCTTGACCGCCTTTTTGACCTCACGGATCCAGTCCCAGTTGGCAGTGCCCGCATACATCTGCACCCGGGTGCGCCCATGGACGGCCACAGCGGCTACGCCGGCCTCCTCCATAGCCTTGGCAAACTCCACACAGTTGATGGAGCCCTTGTCCCAGCCCAGGCGAAACTTAACCGTCACGGGGCATTTGGCTCCCCGAATCACCGCCTCGGCCACCTTCACGGCCAGGTCAGGATTGCGCATAAGGCCCGAACCGTCCCCGGAATTGGCTACCTTAGGCACTGGACAACCCATATTGATGTCGATGATGTCCGCCCCGGACACCTCATGGGCGATGGCTGCCCCCTCCTCCATGCACTTGGGGTCGCTGCCGAAAATCTGGGCAGCGGCTGGGGTCTCGTTCTCCCCCATCTGAAGCAGCGGGATGGACTTTTTGTCCTGATAGCACAGGGCCTTGGCGCTGACCATCTCGGTGCAGGTGAGGCCTGCCCCCTGCTCCCGGCAGATGGTGCGAAATGCCATATCCGTGACACCTGCCATGGGGCCCAGGGCCAGGGGTGTTTCAATTTTAATTCCTCCAATGGATACCATGAGGACCTCCTGAAGGGGCAAAACGGCCCCGATCTCAATTCAAGACATTCTACCACAGGGCAAAACCGTTGACAAGGGCGGCGCTGCACATTAAAATGAGAAAAACATTGTTGTAAGGAGCGTCTGCCATGAATTTCAGTTCTCTCCGGGCCTCCCTTCAGGGACTGTCTGCCTTTCGCGCCCTGAACGAGCAGCCCGTTTTTTCCCACGCCGTCCAGCTCGTGGACGCCCTGGCCCGGCGCCAGGGGGAACCGGCCATGGATGCCTACTGCGCCCTGTTTTACGCCCTGCGTCAGGAGGGATTTCAGGGGATGGGCCCCTGGCTGTGGGACCGTCTGCGCTTTGAGGAAAGCCCCTATGCGCTCCAGGCCGAACGTAGCCTGGCAGACCCCGCCCTGGAAAACGCTGCACGGCGGGATGTGGAAACGCTCATGATGTTGGCGGAAACCGACTGCGACCACTTTATTGACGCCATGAAGGAGCTGCTGCCCAAGGAGTATGTCCCTGTTCTGGCCGGTCTGCCCCGCTGGAGCAGCGCCACCCCCTTTGATTTTGACTCCCTCACCCAGTTTTACCGGGAACACGGGGCGGGGCTCTACGCCCGGTACCGGGCTTTTCTGTGGGAGGATGGGCAGCTCATTCCCGTCTCCGATCCCGACTGCCCCAAGCCCCAGGATCTGCTGGGCTATGAGCACCAGCGGGGCCAGGTGGAGCAAAACACCCGCCTGATGATGGCCGGACGCCAGGCCAACAACGTGCTGCTCTTCGGCGACGGCGGCACGGGCAAGTCCGCCACGGTGAAGTCCATGCTCTATCTGCCCGGGATGGAGGATCTGCGCCTCATTGAGATCCAGAAAGAAAACCTCACCGGTCTGCCCAGTCTGATCCGCTCCCTGGCCGGCCGGCGGCAGAAGTTCATCCTGTTCATCGACGACCTGGCCTTTGACCAGGACGATAGAACCTACTCCTCCATGAAGACCATTCTGGAGGGCAGCCTGGAGAAGCGGCCGGACAACGTGGTCATCTACGCCACCTCCAACCGCCGCCACCTGGTGCGCCAGACCTTCAGCGACCGGGCCGGGGACGAGGTGGACACCTTTGAAACCATCTCGGAAAAAACCGCCCTGGCAGAGCGCTTCGGTCTGCGCATCCCCTACCTCACCATGAACCGGGACGGCTACCTGGCTCTGGTGGATTACCTGGCCGACCAGGCCGGGGTGCAGATGAGCCGGGATCAGCTCCATGCCCAGGCCATGACCTGGGAGATCCGCCACTCCGGACGCACTCCCCGGGTGGCCCGGCAGTTCATTGCCAGTTTGAACCTTTAACGTCGGTATCCCAACCCACACTATTATAGGAGGTTTTATACATGCAGGCCTTTGAATTCTACTCCCCCACCAAAATCGTCTTTGGCCCTGGCACTGAGCAGCAAGTAGGCGACCAGGCGGCCGCCTGGGGCGCTTCTAAAGTATTGGTGGTCTACGGCGGCCAAAGCGCAGTCAAAAGCGGACTTCTGGACCGGGTGCTGGCCTCTCTGGGCGCAAAGGGGCTCTCCTATGAAACCCTGGGCGGTGTACACCCCAACCCCCGGCTGAGCCTGGTGCGGGAAGGCATCCGGAAGGCGCTGGAGTTCCAGGCTGATTTTCTCCTGGCCGTAGGCGGCGGCAGCGTCATTGACACCGCCAAAGCCATTGCCGACGGGGCCGCCAACCCGGAGCTGGACATCTGGGACGACATCTGGCTGCGAAAGGTTCCCCTGGAAAAAGCCCTTCCCGTGGGCGTCATTCTCACCATCCCCGCCGCGGGCAGCGAGAGCAGCGAGTCCTCCGTTCTCACCAAGGATGACACCCTGGAAAAGCGTGGCTTCTCTTCCAGCTTCCAGCGCCCCCGCTTTGCCATCATGAATCCGGAGCTCACCTTTACCCTGCCCCCCTATCAGGTGAGCTGCGGCATTGTGGACATCATGATGCACACCATGGACCGCTACTTCAATCCCGTCACCACCAACGAGCTTACCGATGAAATCGCCCTGGGACTTCTGCGTACCACCGTCCGCAATGGCCGTCGGGCCCTGGAGAAGCCGGGGGACTATCAGGCCATGAGCGAGCTGATGTGGGCAGGCAGCCTGTCCCACAACGGCCTCACCGGTCTGGGCGGCCCCCTGGACTTTGCCACCCACCAGCTGGGCCATGAACTCAGCGCCCGCTTTGACTGCGCCCACGGCGCCACCCTGGCCGCCATGTGGGGCAGCTGGGCCCGGTACTGCCTGGACACCAACCCCGCCCGCTTTGCCCGCTTCGGCCAGCAGGTGTGGGGCCTGGACGCCGCCGGAAAAACCGAGCAGGAGCAGGCCCTGGCTGCCATCGAGGCCACGGAGGACTATTTCCGTTCCATCGCCATGCCTACCTGTATCAGCGAGCTTTTGGGCGCGGCGCAGTCCCCTGAGGTTCTGGAGATGCTGACGGTGGGCTGCACC
>CAUFAM010000077.1 GCA_959022875.1 uncultured Oscillospiraceae bacterium
GCGCTGAATATTTCCCTTGAGCAGATCCTCGGTCTGCTCAAAGACCACTGCGCCCACCAGATGACCTTCCTTCATAATCGGGAAGGACGTGTTGGCAGTGGCCAGGGTGGTGCCGTTGCTGGTGTGGAAGCGGTCCACCCGGTTGATCACCGGAGACTGGGTGCGAAGAGCGGTAATGGTGGTGCTGATTTCTTCGTTAAGGTTATAGAGATCCGGCAGGTGCCGCCCTTCGATCTGAACGCCGTCGGGGATACGGGAAATTTTTCGGCTGGCTTTGTTGAAAAAAACAGCCTGGGCATCCTTGTCATAGATCTGCACGCCCTCATCACAGTGGTCCAGAGCCCGGGCAAACAGAAATAGCCGCTCGTCTGTCCGGGACAGGAGGAGGTATCTGGCCCCGTGCGGGGCGGGCAGAAATTGGAAGGAAAAGGAGTCCTCATCCCAGGAAAAGGTTCCCTCCTCCTGCCCCGGCGGGAGGGAAAAGACCTTGTGGACCAGCCGCCCCTGGGCAATCCAGGCCTCAAAGAGCAGTCCGTAGGTCTCCCGTGCGCTTTTACTGCCCCAGGCGACGCTGCGTAATACCCCCGCTTCATCCACCGTAAACCGAACATCATAAAAAGCCATGCCTGTGCCTCCTCTGCGGGATTTCTTTCAGCATAACGGACGCCGGCCCTTCTTTCAAGAAAAAGCAAAAATGTATTGCAATGTGCAAAAAATATTGCATACAGATTAGCCTGCAATAAGGAATAACCTGGAAGAGAGTGAAAAATTTTTGGCTATACTATATAATAGGAACTACAATAGTTTGTAAAAGAACGACAAAAATCGAGGTGGATGAAAAGTTGGCCTCTGCTTTGCTCTAATAGTGTAGTATCATTCAAGGAAGGGAGGGTATGCCAGCGCGGCGCGCTGTCATACAAAGAGAAACATGAAACACGAAACCAACAACAAGCCGATTCGATGGAATGTATTTATTCCATGCTTTGCGGTAATCGGCGGGGCGGCTATTCTCGGTATTGTCAATAACGAGTGGCTGACGGCCGTGACCAACGGGATTTTCAGCTGGTCCCTGAGCACCTTTGGGTGGCTCTATCAGATTGTGGCCATGGTAACTCTGTTCTTGGCCGCTATGCTTGCCTTTACCAAGGTGGGGAAGATCCGCTTTGGCGGACCGGAGGCAAAGGCCAAGTATTCCTTTGGTTCCTGGTTTGCCATGACCCTGACGGGCGGCATTGCCACGGGCCTTATTACCTACGGCGTCAACGAGGTGCTCATCTACTACGGCAACATCTACGGTGAGCTGGACGCCCTGGGCATCGAGCCCCTGAGCCAGGAGGCCTCCTGGTTTGCCATCGGCCGGTGTTTCTATAACTGGACCTTCATTCCTTATGCCATGTATGCACTGTCCGGTGTGCTCATTGCCTATATGTACTTCAACCGGAAAAAGGAACTGTCTGTTTCCGCCTCTCTGACTCCTCTCTTCGGAGACCGGGTGACCAAGGGCATTTGGGTCGTGCTCATCGACGTGCTGTCTGTGCTGGCCATTGCTCTGGGTTTGGCCGCTTCTCTGGGTGCCGGCCTTGCCCTGATTGGCACCGGCCTCCATGCGGCCTACGGGGTGGACCAGGGCCCCATGGTCTGGATCATCCTCACCGCCATTATTACCATCACCTTCACCGTAGCTTCCGTCACCGGCATTGACAAAGGCATCAAGTGGCTGGCCGGACTGACCAGCAAGATTTTCTACGTGCTGCTCATTGTGCTCTTTGTCATTGGCCCCACCATCTATATTCTGAATATGTCCAACGTGGGTCTGGGCTACTGGCTGGACCGGTTCTGGACCTGGGGCTTTGACCCCTACACTGTGGGCGGTTCCGCCCTGGTGACCTGGTGGACCATGTACGACTGGGCCATCTGGATTGCTTATGCCCCCCTGATGGGCATCTTCTTTGCCATCATCGCCTATGGCCGCACCATCCGTCAGTTCCTGATTGTCAACTGGATTTTGCCTGCTTCCTTCGGGTACGTGTGGTTTGCCGTGTGGGGCAGCACCGCCCTCTACTGGCAGGACAGCGGCAAGGCTGACATCATCTCTGCCATTCGGGAAGGCGGCGCGGTGGCCGGCATCTGGGAGTTTTTGAAGCATGTGCCTCTGGGCGTGATCATCATTCCGGTGATTATCGTGGCCCTCATTGCTGCCTTCTCCACCACCGCGGACACCATGTCCACCACCATTGCTGCCCTGTGCACCAAGGGGGCCCGGCATGATGAGGAGCCCGCTGTGTGGCAGAAGATCGTCTGGGGCGTGTCCATCGGTGCCATTGCCTGCATCATGGTGGCCTTTGGCGGTGGTGCCCAGGGCGTGGACGGCGTAAAGTATCTGGCTGCTTGCGGCGGCTTTGTGGTGCTGGTGGTGTTTATCCTCCAGGTGGCCGCTGCCTTTAAAGTATTTTTCTTTGATCCCGAGACCAAGAAGGACATGGTAGACAGCGTGGATCAGGTGGAGCAGACCCCCGGGCAGGAGTAAGATAAATTGACCCGGGCTGGATTGCTGGGGAGTATAACAGAGGAGGATTTGCAGTGGATCAGTGCAAGGAGATAAAAGTTGTGGAGCTGGGGGGAACAGTCGGCCTGCGGGAGCTGGTGGCTGTGGCCCGCTATGGAGCTCGTGTGGAGTTTTCTGATGGCTATCGGGAGCGGGTGAACCGCTCCCGGAAGCTGGTGGAGGAGTGGATCGACCAGGAGCGGGTGATGTACGGGGTGACCACCGGCTTTGGGGCCCTCTGTACCAAGGCCATCAGCAAGGAGGAGACGGCCCGGCTGCAGCGCAACATCGTCCTGTCCCACTCCACCTCTGTGGGTGAACCTTTTACCGTGGAACAGGCCCGTGCCACCATGTTTATGATGCTCCAGAACATTGGACAGGGATACAGCGGCGTGCGTCTGGCGGTGCTGGAGAAGCTGCGGGAGCTGCTGAACCAGGGGGTGACCCCCTGGGCCCCCCAGGAGGGCTCGGTGGGCTATCTGAGCCCGGAGGCCCATATGGCTCTGGTGCTGCTGGGAGAGGGAAAGGCCTGGTATCAGGACGAACTTCTGCCCGGCGCCCAGGCGCTGGCCCAGGCCGGAATTGAGCCCATGGAGCTGGGGGCCAAGGAGGGCTTGGCCCTGGTGTCCGGCACCACTTCGGTGACGGCGCTGGGCGGGCTGGCCCTGTGGGATATGCTCAATGCCGCCAAGGCCGCCGATGTGATTGCCGCCATTACCCTGGAGGCGTCCAAGGGCATTATCCGGGCCTTTGATGAGCGGGTCATGGCTGTGCGCCCCCATCCCCATCAGGCGGGGGTGGCCGACAATGTGCGCAAGGTGCTCCAGGGCTCTGAGATCATCGAGCACTATAAGAACACCCGCGTCCAGGATGCCCTGTCCCTCCGGTGTGTCCCGCAGCTTCACGGCGCGGCCAAGAAGACGCTCCAGGATGCCCTTGCCACCGTGGAAATCGAAATCAACTCCTGCTGCGATAACCCCATCATCTGGAGTGACGGAGCTCAGGCCGACGTGATCTCCGCCTGCAACGCCGACTCCTCCTATGTGGGCATGGAGATGGACTCCTGCTGCATTGCAGCCACCACCCTGGCCAAGATGTCCGAGCGGCGCAACAACCGCCTCATTGATGAAAACCTGACCGGCTACCCCTGGTTCCTCATCAAAAATCCCGGCCTCAACTCCGGCCTGATGATCCCCCAGTACACCCAGGCCGGTCTCCTCAACGACATGCGGATTCTCTCCACTCCCGCCACCATCGACAACACCCCCACCTGCGGAAATCAGGAGGACTATGTGGCCATGGGCTACAACGCCTCCAAGAAGGCTGGGGCCGTGGTAGAAAAGTTGGAGTACATTCTGGCCATCGAGCTGCTCTCCGCCTTCCAGGCACAGCCCTTCCTGGACCCGGAGCGAAAGAGAGGAGCAGGCTCCGCACGGGTGCTGGAGGAGATTGGCAAGCATGTGCCGGTAATGGAGGAGGATATGTTTCTCTATCCTCACATCGAGTATCTGCGGGAGCTGATCCACTCCGGACAGCTGGTAGAGCTGGCGGAAGAAGCGGTAGGTGAACTGGCGTGAAAAAAGGCGTGAAACGGGTGGAAATGGATTTGGTCAAAATCTTCCTGACTCCGCCCAACACCAGAAGAGAGCGTATCACCCTCATCCTCATGCTGGTGGTGACTTTTGTGATGTTTTTTGGCCCGCTGTGCTTTACCGACATCCATCCAGCCCGGGCCATCCTGCTGGCCTGTCTGCCCTCCCTGTCCATCTCCTGGGGATGGATGGTGCTGCTGCGGTCACTGTTTCGGAAAAGCGAATTCTGCAAATAAAGAAACATCGGGAGCGGCAAATCCGCTCCCGATGTTTCTTATATGCGTTTGCAACAGGCCGTGTGGAGAAATCAGGCCGTCAGAGCCAGCTCCTCCCGGGCCTCCCGCTCGTTGTCGGCAGAGAAGCAGAACCGCCCTGCCCAGTCGTAGACCTCAACATGTCCTCTTACCCATACCATCGTATAATCCATTGCGTTTCCGCTCCCTTCGTTTGTTTGATGGCTCTATAATACCGGAAGAATTGTCCCATAAACCGGACTTTTAAAACGGTGGTTGCCGGGACGGAAAAAAGAAGGTATGATAGCACAAAGGAGGAAACGCCATGGAGCCGATGTTTTATACCGTACAATCCATCAACGGCGACTACGCCCAGCTGCTGGGGGATCAGGGACAGGAGCACTCCATCACCATGTTCCTGCTGCCCGAAGGTACGTCAGTGGGCAGCCGCCTGAAGCTGGAGAACTTTCAGTGGGAGTTGTTATAAAAAAATCCCTGTGCCATTGGCACAGGGATTTTTTATGTTTAAAATTACTTGTTGGTGCGGCGCCAGATGTGCATCTTCTCCGCGTCCTGGATGAGCTGCTCACGGAAGTCGGGGTGGGCAATGGAGATGATAGCCTCGGCACGCTCCCAGGTGGACAGGCCCTTCAGGTTGACCATGCCGTACTCGGTGACGATATAGTGCACGCAGGAGCGGGGATCGGTGCAGATGGAGCCGGGGGTCAGAGTGGGGACAATGCGGCTCTTGACGCTGCCGTCCTTGCCGGTGACGGTGGAGGACATGCAGATAAAGCTCTTGCCGCCGTTGGACAGGTAAGCACCCATGGCGAAGTCCAGCTGGCCGCCGGTGCCGGAGATGTGCTTGGTGCCGGCGGATTCAGCGTTCACCTGGCCGAACAGGTCCATGTCGATGGCGTTGTTGATGGAGATAAAGTTGTCGATCTGGGCAATGACCCGCACATCGTTGGTGTAGTCCACAGGGGCGGCCATCACGTCGGGGTTGCGGTTCACGTAGTCATAGAGCTTCTGGGTGCCGGCGGCGAAGGCGAAGACCTGGCGGCCGCGGTCCAGGGCCTTGTGCCGGCCGGTAATCTTGCCGGCGGCGGCCATGTCCACAAAGCCGTCCACATACATCTCGGTGTGGACAGACAGGTCCTTCAGGTCGGACTGGGCAATCATGGCACCAATGGTGTTGGGCATACCGCCGATGCCCAGCTGCAGGCAGGCGCCGTTGGGGATCTCAGGCACCACCAGGTTGGCCACGGCACGGTCCACATCGGTGGGCTCGCCGCCGCCGCCCAGCTGGGCCACGGGGGGATTGTCGCCCTCTACCACATAGGCCACGTCCTTGATGTTGATCTCAGTGCCGGTGAGGCCGTAGACCCAGGGCATGTTCTGGTTGACTTCCACGATGATGCACTTGGCCCGGCTCATCAGGTCACCCAGGTGAGAGGCGGCCAGACCGAAGTTAAAGTTGCCGTGGGCATCCATGGGAGTGGTCTGGAGCATAACGACGTCCACAGGAGCCAGGTTCTCACGGTAGAACCGGGGCAGCTCAGAATAGCGCATGGGGCCGAAATAGCCCATGCCCTTGGAGATGATCTTCCGATCCAGACCGCTGCAGTGCCAGGAGTTCCAGGTGAAGTGGTCCCCGGCGTCATCCGCCTTGCATACCTCGGGCATCCACATGGTCACGCCGCCGTG
>CAUFAM010000078.1 GCA_959022875.1 uncultured Oscillospiraceae bacterium
GGCTATCATTTATGTGCTGGTTGGACTGGTCATCGCCGTGGTGGGCGGAACCATTATTGAAACGCTTCACATGGAGAAGCACGTGGAGCCCTTTATTTTTTCCGCAGGGGGTGTGGACATTGAATCTCCCACACTGACCCGGCGCGAGCGGCTGCAATATGCCAAAGAGCAGGTCCTGTCCACCTTTCGGAAGGTCTTCCCCTATATCCTTGTGGGCGTCGGGGTAGGTGCGCTCATCCATAACTGGATTCCCGAGCAGTGGGTGACCGCGATTCTGGGCAGCCACAACCCCTTCGGCGTCATACTGGCCACCCTGGTGGGCATCCCCATGTACGCGGACATTTTCGGTACCATCCCGGTGGCCGAAGCCCTGCTGGCCAAGGGCGCACAGCTGGGCACTGTGCTGACCTTTATGATGGCGGTCACCACGCTGAGCCTGCCCTCGCTGATTATGCTGCGCAAAGCCGTCCGGCCCAAGCTGCTGGCCCTGTTTGTAGGCGTATGCACCATTGGTATTATCCTGGTGGGGTATTTGTTCAATCTGTTTCAATCTGCACTACTTTAATCTTGGAGGTATGAAATTATGGGTTTTTTTAGCAAAAAGAAGAAAGAGGACGCTCCTTCCTGCTGCTGCGGCGGCAGCTGCACACCTGAGGCCATGGCCCAGGCAGAATCGGTCAAAGCTTCCGGCGGTGTCAAGGTCCTGGGGTCCGGCTGCGCCAAATGCAATGCCCTGGAACAGGCTGCCCGGGAAGCTCTGGCGGAGCTGGGAATGGATACTGCCATCGACCACGTAACCGACTTTGCCCAGATCGCCGCCTACGGGGTTATGACCACTCCGGCGCTAGTGGTGGACGGCAAGGTGGTGTCCTACGGCAAGGTGCTGACCAAGGATGAGGCCAAGGGACTCATTCAGAAGCAGCGGGGATAAGGCCATGGAGCACAAGCCAAACGTTGCCTTCATCTGTGTCCACAACTCCTGCCGCAGCCAGATGGCAGAGGCCCTGGGCAAGCTTCTGGCCGCCGACACCTTTCACAGCTGCTCCGCTGGAACCGAGACCAAGCCTCAAATCAACCAAGACGCTGTGCGCCTGATGAAGGAAATCTATGGTGTAGACATGGAGCAGACCCAGCACAGCAAGCTGCTCTCCCAGATTCCCCCGGCCGACATTGTGGTCACCATGGGCTGCAACGTCTCCTGCCCCACCCTGCCATGCAGGCACCGTGAGGACTGGGGGCTGGATGACCCCACCGGAAAAGGCGACGAGGCCTTTCGGGAAACTATCCGCGCCATCGAGCAAAAGATCCTGGATCTGAAGCAAAGGGTCGAACAGGGCGTATTTGAGTGCTGAGACGGACACGGTTCTTCCCCATCCAATCTATTTAAACAAACTGCACCCCATACTTCCTCCAGCCATTCCGCCTGGTGAAGTATGGGGTGCAGTCTTGTCTTCTGACCCGTGGGGTAAATTATCCCAGCATCAGGTTCAAATCCACATTTCCTTCAATTCCCGCCACAGTTCCCGTGTGGGTATACTGCCACAGGTCGAAGTGGTAATAAAAATCAGGCTTCTGATCATACTCGGCCAGCCACAGGGTATAGTCGGTCAGCTCCCGCAGGTCATAGTGGAGATAACCCAGATCCTGATTAAAATAGACCGCAGGTTCATATCCCCCCTGAGCCACCTGGGCACAGAAGGCCTTGGCGCACTGGGTCAGCACCTCGCCGGTCATGCCGTCAGTACGGGCGTTCTGGCCCGAGGTAATGGGCTCCCAGTCAAAGGCAATGGGGCCGGTAATCTCATAATCCTCAATGGCGTGGAGGACAAAGGCCGCTTCCGCTTCCGCCTCCTCTGGGGTGATGGCCTGGGAGAAGAAATAGACCCCCACCTCCAGGCCCGCATCCAGCGCGCCCTGAACGTTAGTCTCAAACCGCTCGTCCATCATAAGCCCGCCTTCCGTGTAGCCCCGGTAGCCCAGTCGGATGATGGCAAAATCGATGCCGTCCGCCGCCACCGCCTGCCAGTCAATGTCCTGCTGATAGAAGGAGACGTCCACGCCGGTCTTGGCCGAAATGCCGTCCTTCTCATAGGTAACCCGACCCTGTTCGTCTATGGAAAAGTCCTCTGGGGCATAGGGATTGCGGGGCATACCCTCCATGGCCACCAGCGTCTGCCCTCCATACTGGAAGGTCTCCGGTTCCGGGGCCAGCCGCTCACTCAGCACCAGATACAGTGCCACCCCTGCCACAGCCATGGCGATGACGGACACAACCAGCGCGGCGATTCCCAGCCGTTTTCCGGTCTGCCCCTGCTGGCCGCCGGAAATATTGTCGTTCATAGGAATTCCTCCTTCCATCTTCGACAATTTTCCCCATTATAGCAGAGGAATGTGGAAAGATCAACGAAAGAAATATCCCTCCGGCCATTCTTGATGGCATAGCCGGAGGGATATTTCCACATAAGTTCTAGGGGCAGCGGCTCTGCCGCCGCGTTACATTATCCGATAACCTGCCGGGCCACATCCACGCTCTGCTTGGCGTCCCTGGCGTAGAAGTCGGCGCCGATCTGTCTGGCGTATTCCGCCGTGAGCACCGCGCCGCCCACTACTACCTTACAGGGAAGGTTCCGCTGGCGGAGCAGGGCGATGGTCTGCTCCATACTGCGCAGGGTGGTGGTCATCAGGGCGGACAGCCCCACAAGGGGAGCATGATGCTTCTCCGCCGCCTGAACGACCTCCTCCGGGTCTACGTCCTTGCCCAGGTCGATCACCGGGTAGCCGTAGTTCTCCAGCAGCACCTTGACAATGTTTTTGCCAATGTCGTGGATGTCCCCCTTCACGGTGGCCAGCACAATGGGGGCACGCTCTCCAGCCTCGCCTTCCGGCCGGGCAGGCATGGTCTGGCGGATCACCTCAAAGGCAGCCTGGGCCGCTCCGGCAGACTGAATGAGCTGGGGCAGGAATACCTTTCCCGTCTCAAAGTCCGCCCCCACCTTATCCAGGGCGGGAATCAGGATGTCGTCCACGATGGTCATGGCCTCGGTAGTCTCCAGCAGCTTGCGGGTACACTCCCCCGCCTCACCCCGGAGGCCCGCCTCCACGATCTGGCTCAGGCTCCGTTCGCCTCCCCCGGGGGCCGTAACCTGCTGCCCGGCTCCGGCGGTGATGGAGGTGGAGATGGTGGCCCCGCCGTAGGCGGCAATAAACTCCCGGGCTTCTTTGTCGATGTTCATAAGCAGATGATAGCTGCGCACCGCCGCCATCATCTCTCCCATGTTGGGATTAATAATGGGCAGATCCAATCCGCAGGTCATGGCCATGGTGAGGAAGTTCTGATTGATCAGGGGCCGGGCGGGCAGACCGAAGGAGATGTTGGACACACCCAGCACTGTCTTCAGCCCCAGCTCACTGTGCACCAGCCTCAAGGCCTCCAGAGTCTGGGCGGCTCCCTCCTGCTCGGCGGAGACGGTGAGGGTCAGGCAGTCGATGTACACATCCTCCCGCCGGATGCCATAGGACAGGGCGGTGTCCAGAATCCGCCGGGCAATGTCCATGCGGGCCTGGGTGCTTTTGGGGATACCCTCCTTGTCCAGGGTCAGGCCCACCACGGCAGCGCCATACTTTTTCACCAGGGGGAAGATGGCCTCCATGGTCTCCCGGTCTCCGTTCACCGAGTTGACAATGGCCTTGCCGCAGTAGACCCGCAGGGCCTTCTCCAGCACCTCGGGCCGGGTGGAATCCATCTGGAGGGGAGCATCGGTGACCCCCTGGAGAGCCTTGACCACCCGGACCATCATCTCTGCCTCATCAATTTCGGGCAGGCCTACATTCACGTCCAGAATATCCGCCCCGGCCTCCATCTGCTCCAGGGCCTGGCCCAGCATGAAGTCCACATCACCCCGGCGCAGAGCCTCTTTCATCAGCTTCTTGCCGGTGGGGTTGATGCGCTCGCCGATGACCCTCACCCGGTCGATGGGCACCACGGTGCTTGGGCTGCACACGGCGGCGGGGATGGGCTCTCGCTGTACGTCCGGAATGTCCCGTCCCTCCAGGGCTTTGTTCAGCAGGGCAATGTACTCCGGGGTGGTACCGCAGCAGCCCCCGTAGAACTTTACGCCAAGGCCGGTCAGCTCCGCCATGGCGGCGGCAAACTCCTCCGGGGTAATATCATAGCCTGCGCCTCCCGGGTCAGGAAGGCCGGCGTTTGGCTTGATGGAAATCGGCAAGGTGGTCCAGCGGCGCAGTTCCTCCACCAGAGGCGGCATCTCCCGGGGCCCCAGAGAGCAGTTTACGCCGATCACGTCCGCCCCCATGCCCTCCAGGGTCAGGGCGGCGGCAGCGGGAGAATGGCCCAGGAAGGTCCGTCCCCGCTCCTCATAGGTAAGGGAGACCATCACAGGCAGGTCGCTGTTTTCCTTTACCGCCAGAAGGGCAGCCCGGCACTCCTGAAGGTCGGTCATGGTCTCGATCATCACAAGGTCGGCCCCGGCCTTCACCGCTGCACGCACCTGCTGGGCAAAAATCTCCACAGCGCTCTCAAAATCCAGGGAGCCTGTGGGCTCCAGCAGCTGTCCCGTGGGTCCCATGTCCAGGGCGACCAGGGCCTGGCCCCGGGCGGCCTCTTTGGCCAGGGCAATGGAGGCGGGAATGACCTCCTCCACCGTCTTTCCCGTACGGCGCAGCTTTTCCCGGTTAGCACCGAAGGTATTGGCGCACAAAATCTGGCTGCCTGCGTCCACATAGGAGCGGTGAATATCCTTCACCCAGTCCGGGTGCTCCAGGGCCGCCAACTCCGGATATTCTCCCAGCTTCAGCCCCTTGGCCTGGAGCATGGTGCCCATCCCTCCGTCCAAAAGGATGGGGCCCTGCCCCTTAAGCAGCGTGTTAAAATCCACAGTGTCCTCCCGCCTTTCGATACTGGCAGCCCTCCCGGGCGGGACAGCCCAGGCAGCTGCGGTGTGTTGCTTCCAATTCCTCGTCTGAAATTCCCAAAATGGCGGTGACGGATTTTCGGGGGGTGAGCAGACTGCTGGCGTTGACGCACAGCCCCACCCGCCGGGGGGCATCCAGCAAGTTGAGCAGCCCTCCCTGCACCTCCAGTGGGAGATCCCCATAGCCGGGGCTGAAGCGGTAGTGGAAAAAGCAGCCAGGGAACTTGCTTTGAAGCTCCAGCTCAATCTGGTCGCACAGCTCCTCCACCGCCGCCGACGCGCAGCAGTCCAGGGCCAGCGCCCGGGCCATATCCCGCTGCTCCGCCCGGCGGATAAGGGTATCGGTCTCCGCACCCAGGGTGGCGCAGAACACCGCCGCCCGGCGGCAGTGGATCAGATGGGATTTCAAATCCCGGCCCGGAAGGAGCAGTCCCCCTTCCAGACGCACCCCATTCTCTTCCGCAGTCACCGTCAGTTCCCGCCAGGCCCAGCGGGGCCTGGCCACCGACAGCAGCTCTTCGGTGCAGCCCTCCACCAGTGCCCGCAGCTGCCCGTCGGCCTTTTCCGGCGGACAGCCCATGTAGCGAAGCACCTCGTCAGCACTCACCTGGGAAATTCGGATGGGCGCGGCCATTACAGCAGAATCACTCCCGCGTCTTCGCAGGCCTTCACATTGGCCTCGTCCCACAGGGAGGACTGTACCTCACCGATGTGGGCCTTGCCCAGCAGCAGCATGGACACCCGGGACTGGCCAATGCCGCCGCCCATGGTCAGGGGCAGTTCCCCACCCAGCAGCAGCTTGTGGAAGGGCAGCTCCCGGCGGTTTTCACAGCCAGCCAGCTTCAGCTGCCGCGCCAGGCTCTCCTCATCCACCCGGATGCCCATGGAGGACACCTCGAAAGAGCGCTGGCCCACGCTGTCCCACACCAGGATGTCGCCGTTCAGATCCCAGTCGTCATAGTCAGGAGCACGGCCGTCGTGAGGCTTGCCGGAGCGGAGCTTGCCGCCCATGCCCATGAGGAAGGTGGTGGGATGGTCCTTGACATAGGCGTGCTCCCGCTCCTTGGGCGTCAGGTCGGGGTACAGATCCTCCAGCTCCTGAGAGGTAATAAAGGACACCTCGGT